>CAJMOJ010000030.1 GCA_905215035.1 uncultured bacterium | reverse complement strand
AGGAACTAACGCGCCAATTTAAAGAGTCGCGTGCCTTTCTTGCTGATATTGAGTAGGGTATGCAATTAGGTAATTGTAAAGAGGCTTTGTTATGACAGATTTACTCCAACACTATATACAGCTTTTACCTTTTCCTGCTCTTGATGCAAATAAGTATTCACGTGGCAAGGCGGTGGTCTGTGCTGGATCTGCTTCCTATCCTGGTGCTGCCCTTATGGCATCAGTAGCTACACAGCTTGTGGGATCAGGATACACCGAAGTGTTTACTGATGCTGCTAATATTGGTATTTTGCAAACTGGTCGTGCTTCGCTGGTAGTCCGCGCTTTTTCTGCCTGTCATCCTCGACAGATATTTTCAGAACATCATCCAGGAGCGCTTTTAGCAGGAAGCGGCATGGATGATCAGGATGCTCCTGCTCGTGCTTTAGTAAATAAACTTATTGAGCGTGTCGATAAACCTATCGTGCTTGATGGTGGAGCACTTTCGTTTGCAACGCATAAAAAAACGTATGCACTTCTTTTAGATAGAGCGCGCAGAGAGCAGATAACGGTTTTGACGCCGCATGCTGGGGAGGCGGCGCGCCTAGCGCAGCCATTTGGTATTCCGATTGGTGTTGACCCCGAGCGTGACGCCCGAGCTCTTTCTCAGGCGTATGGTGCTCTTGTTGTTCTCAAAGGACCCAACACGGTGATTGCGAATAATGATGAAACACACATCATTACCTCAGGCACTTCGGCGCTCGCTAAAGCAGGTACTGGTGATGTGCTTGCAGGTATGATAGCTGGACTTTTAGCACAGGGTCTTGATCCTTTAGGCGCAGCGCTCTTAGGAGTTGAACTTCATGCACAAGCCGGTATTGTTGCCTCACAAAAAGTGGGCCCTATTAGCGTATGTGCTGAGGATGTTTTATGGGCTATTCCAGGTGCAATTGGAGTGCTTACAGCGCATGCACATGCTCAAAATTGGGCTGAAGACACGTAGGGTTTAGTTATAGCTGGCGTGTGCGGTCAGTAATGTTATTGATATTGATTACTTTGTATGATGAGGAACATTGATCCATGGTTGACTTAGATCCAAAAACACCTTCTATGACAAGCACTCAGGCGTATGAACGTATTGAGCATCTGCGTGATGAAATCAATAAGCACACCTATAAATACTATGTAGAAGATAATCCAGAGATATCTGATGCAGCCTTTGATTCTTTAATGCGGGAATTGCAGGCATTGGAAGAGCGTTTTCCTCAGTTTTATGATTCTGCTTCTCCTACTCAACGCGTTGGTGGGGCAGTAGGAGATCAGTTTGCTCCTGTAGTGCATCAAGAGCGAATGTATTCACTTGATAATGCGATGTCTCTTGAAGAATTAGATGAGTGGATGAATCGTGTTGTTGAGACGGTTGGGTATTTGCCGCCGCTGGTTTGTGAACTAAAAATTGATGGTTCATCGCTTGCGCTGACGTATGAACAGGGTCGTTTGCAACAAGCAGCAACGCGTGGTGATGGCACTACGGGTGAAGACGTTACGGTCAATGTGCGAACGGTGCATGATGTACCGTTAAAGCTTGCTGCTACTGGTAGAGCAGGCATTCTCGATACCGTTGATGCGATCGAGGTTCGCGGAGAGATATATATGCCCAAAGCGAGTTTTGAGGCACTTAACGCTGAAGCTGAAGCACTTGGTCGTAAAAGCTTTGCCAATCCACGTAATGCTGCAGCGGGTTCATTGCGGCAAAAAGATCCCAATGTAACTGCTCACAGAGATCTTTCTACGTTTATGTACGCTATTGCTCAAAATAACGCTATTGCTGCACAAGGACAATGGGAGCTTTTACAGTGGCTTACTGCATGCGGCTTCCATGTCAATCCTGATGTGTGTCGTTGCACAACGTCTGAAGAGGTACATGCGTTTTGCAAAACTTGCTTAGAACGTCGCGGTGATCTTCCCTACGAAATTGACGGTGTTGTGGTCAAGGTGGATTCATTTGCCCTGCAGGATCAGATGGGCTACACTGCCCGCGCTCCTCGTTGGGCGATCGCCTATAAATTTCCTCCAGAAGAAAAGACAACTTGTTTGCGTGCAATCACTGTTCAGGTTGGGCGTACCGGTGCGCTCACGCCGGTAGCAGAGCTTGATCCTGTATTAGTAGCAGGGTCTACTGTTTCACGCGCTACATTGCACAATGAAGATGAAATTGCTCGTAAAGATGTGCGTATAGGAGATACGGTTATTATTCGTAAAGCAGGCGATGTGATCCCTGAGGTGGTAGGTCCAATTTTGTCGTTGCGTCCATCTGGTGCTAAACCATGGCATATGCCAACAACGTGTCCTTCGTGTGGCGCTCCGGTATACCGTGAGCCCGGTGAAGCGGCGTATCGTTGTGTGTCGCTTGATTGTCCTGCTCAAGCGGTAGAGCGCCTGCTCCATTGGACTAGTCGTGGAGCTCTTGATATTGAGGGTATGGGGGAAGAAATCGTCACGCGATTAGTGGAAACGGGTCTTTTACGTGATGTAGCAGACTTTTATACGTTGCAATTTGAGGCACTTGCCGCACTGGAAAGTGGACGCGTTAATAAACAAGGCGAAGCAATTGTTCTTGGTAAAACTATTGCTTCAAAATTACTTGATGCGATCGCTCAATCCAAAACGCGTAGTTTGGCACGTGTTGTGTATGGTCTTGGTATGCGTCATGTAGGTAAAACGATCGCTGAATTATTAGTGGCACGGTTTCCTAGTATTGAAGCAATGAGTAAAGCAACCGTAGAAGAAATTGCTGCGGTTGAGGGTATTGGTACGATCATCGCGCAAAGCATTCATGATTTTTTGGCAACCCCAGAAAATAAAGAAGTGATTGCGCGTCTTGCCGCTCTTGGTGTCACCATGACAGAAGATATACAAGAAACGGGTCCAACACCACTTGCTGGTCTTACCTTTGTTATCACGGGCACCTTGGTTGAGTCTGGCATGACGCGTGATGAGGCCAAAGAAGCACTTAAGACATTGGGTGCAAAAGTTGCTGGTAGTGTTTCAAAAAAGACTAGTTATGTTGTATGCGGGATGGATGCTGGTTCAAAATATGAAAAGGCACGTTCCCTTGGTGTTCCTGTGTTAAGTGAAGCGGATTTTTTGGCAATTATTCAAAAGGAGCTTGATGCTGCACATATCGCACAAGCGCTTGAAGGTGGTACGCTTGCAGAAGAGGCAAATCTTTTAGATCCACTCCGCGCAGAAGCGCAGATTCGTGCCATGCAAACCACTCAATCTAACCACGCTGACGCATAAAAAGCAAATACAAGGAATAAGGGCGCGATAGATGGCAGCTAATAAAGTAAGACTCGATGATTATTTAGTCGAAAAGGGCATGTTTTCTTCGCGCGATGAGGTGCTTCGTGCTGTAATTGCTCACGAGGTACGCGTTGATGATGTTTATGTTACGAGTGCTGCTCAAAAGATCTCACGTGATGCTGATATTTTTATCAAAGGCAAGAAATCTTATGTATCGCGGGGAGGCTACAAACTGCAAGGAGCACTTGATTATTTTGACCAGGATGTTACTGGTTTGCGCTGTATTGATGTGGGATCATCAACAGGAGGCTTTAGCGACTGCTTGCTGCAGGCAGGTGCAGCACAGGTATCTTGTGTTGATGTTAATTATGGACAACTTGCTTGGAGATTACGTCAGGATCCACGCGTCAAGGTTTTTGAACGTACCAATATTAAATACGTTAATCCTTCAGAATTAGGCGCTCCTTTTGACCTGATTGTGTGTGATCTTTCGTTTATAGGTCTTGCGCATCTAGCAGAGGTATTTGCCGCTTTAGGTTATCATTCAGGCCAACGACACACAGACCAACAACATGAGCTTGCCTCATCGGTCTTTATTGGACTTATTAAACCCCAATTTGAATCACGTCATGAAGAGACCGATCATGGTGTGGTGAGAGACCAAGCAGTCCGAGATCGCGTTGTTAATGAAGTTATTGAGGCGCTTGTTGATGCAGGTTTTGTTGTCGATGGGGTTGTTGAATCTCCTATCAAAGGACCTGAAGGAAACATCGAATATCTTGTTCGTGCACATTTATCTTAAGGATTTGTTTCCATAAATAAACCAATATGAGAAATGCGTATCTAATTGTTTACAGCTTTTGTGTAGCGTTACGGTCGCATGGTGATATCCGTCACAATACAAGTGAAGGAGATACTTATGGATATCGTTGTTGAACAGCCACTTTTGGAGTATATGAATAAGAAAAAGTATGGCGCAATTGCTATCGCTGCGCTTGCTCCTATTGGCTGTTGTGCAGATATGGAAGAAATTCTTACACGTTTTGTAAAAGAAAAAGACATTCCTGTACTTATTAAAAAAGGGTATCGCATTCTCCAAACAGAGCCCGTATATGTTTTAGTACAAGGAACAACACTTACGTTTGAAGAGCACGTTGTGTTGGGACTTAAACGGTTTTTTGGCATTGCGGACATTTATGTATCAGGTATCTCAACATGGAAGTTGTAGAGAAGGAAGCTACTGAGAAGAGGAAAGCGCGATGAAGGGGTTTATTAACGAGTTTAAAGAATTTATCAACCGCGGTAATGTTATGGATTTAGCTGTTGGCGTAATTATTGGTGGAGCATTCACTGCTATTGTTACAGCACTTACCACAAGCATTATTAATCCAACTATTGAAGTGATTGCTGGTGGGGGAAAAGACGCTATTTCTGGGCTTGTTGTGCCGGGAACAAATATCGACTTTGGAGCATTTATTGCTGCGGTTCTTAATTTCTTGATTATTGCTTTTATTGTCTTTCTTCTTGTTAAAGGGATTAACAAAGTTCAAAGTGTTGGAAAAAAAGAAGAGCCTACCGTAGAGGCTCCTGTTTGTCCGTATTGCAAGACTGAAATTCCAGAAGGAGCAACACGGTGTCCTCACTGTACGTCGGTTTTAGATGCTCCTGCCGAAAGTGTTACAGTAACGGTGGATGTTAAATAACAAGAAACAGTAAAAACTCCTCCTTATAAAGAGATTTTACAAGGAGGAGTAAGCAAGAAAAAATTCTAGGGGAATGATTACTTAATTTTTTAAGGAATTAAGAGGAGCAGGCATACGACCACCGCGATGAGCAAATACGGTGCCTGCATATTGATTAACAGGCATTACCGGAGCCTTACCTAAAAGGCCGCCAAAATCAAGCTGATCGCCAACGCTAAGACCGATGGCGGGGATAAGACGGACTGCGGTGGTTTTATTATTGATCATGCCAATAGCGCACTCATCAGCGATAATGCCAAAGATGGCCTCTTGTGTGGTGTCTCCAGGAATGGCGATCATGTCAAGTCCCACCGAGCAGACACAAGTCATAGCTTCCAGTTTTTCAATCGAGAGAGCACCATCTTCTGCAGCCTTGATCATTCCTGCATCTTCAGAGACGGGAATAAAAGCACCTGAGAGACCTCCTACGGAAGAAGAAGCCATAACACCACCTTTTTTGACTGCATCATTGAGCATAGCAAGAGCGGCGGTTGTGCCAGGTCCGCCGCATTGACCGACACCAATTGCTTCTAAAATCTCAGCAACTGAATCACCTTGTGCGGGAGTCGGTGCTAATGATAAGTCAAGGATGCCTTTTTGCACGCCTAATCGTTTTGATGCTTCGCGACTCATGAGTTCACCTGCGCGCGTAATTTTGAAAGCGGTTGCCTTAATTGCCTCAGCAATTGAAGTGAGGTCAGCATCTTTTGGCATATCACGTAGAACCGCATTAACAACACCAGGGCCAGATACACCAACGTTGACAACCGCGTCTGCTTCGCCTGAGCCATGGAAAGCGCCAGCCATAAAAGGGTTGTCTTCAACAGCATTGCAAAAAACGACAAGCTTTCCTGCACCAATACACTGTTTGTCTTTAGTGAGTTCTGCAGTCTCTTTAATGATTCCTGCCATTTTATAAATGGCATCCATATTGATTCCTGCTCGTGTAGAACCAACATTAACCGATGAGCATACATAATCTGTAGTTGCAAGTGCCTCAGGAATTGAGTTCATGAGCTTTTCATCAGCCTCAGTAACGCCTTTATGAACCAGAGCAGAAAAACCACCAACAAAATCAACGCCTACTTCTTTGGCGGCTGAGTCAAGTGCGCGTGCGAGAGGGGAAAGATCTTGAGCGGTGGTTGCAGCACAAATTTCTGCAATGGGTGTTACCGAGATACGTTTATTGATAATGGGAATACCATACTCGCGCTCGAGTTGTTCTGCGACAGGGACGAGGTTTGCTGCAGCGTTTGTAAGACGATCATAAACCTTGCGAGCCATGACAGAAATGTCTTCATGGGTGCATCCGCGAAGATTGAGTCCCAACGTAATCGTGCGGATGTCAAGATGTTGTTTGCTGACCATTGCAAGGGTTTCTGCAATTTCTGCAGGAGTAATTTGCATGCTTCCTCCGTTTGAACTGAGTACTATATAAGCATGTATTATAACCTCCGAGCGTGTCTTCATGGGTGTTCATAAAGGTTTTGAGGTGTAGGTGACCAATCTTTCTTGCAGGGGTTGGAAAGCCTTGGTATTATATCAATAATGAACAACCTGTCTAATAAAAATAGTATTCTTGAACGAGATGTTCAAAAAGATATGAATGACACATCTTCTGGGATGCGCCCTCGTGCACTTGATGCGCGCATTGTAAAATCACGTCAATCATTACGCGGAGCACTTATTGATCTTATTGAAGAAAAAGGATTTGATGCTTTAACGGTTGGTGATCTTTGTACTGCTGCGTCGTTAAATAGAGGAACATTCTATAACCACTTTAAAGATAAAGAAGATCTTCTTGCTACGTTTGAAGAAGAGATAATGCAAGATTTGGGGATCTATCAGACTCAGATGAGTACATTGAGCCTTCCTGTTATTACAGGATATGTGCTTACTAAAAAACCTCTTCCGTTTTTAGTTGATCTTTTTGATTATTTGCGCAAGCAGGGAGACTTTCTACATGCAATTTTAGGACCCGGTGGAGATGCTGGTTTTGCAACGCACATGAAAGAGTCAATTTGCACTAACTTAGTGCAACAGATTCTGCATGAGCAGTATCGCAATTCTAATGACCCACTTGTTGATTATTATGTGGCTTTTTTTGCTTCTGCGTATTTAGGCGTGATTACTCGATGGATTCAAAAAGGCATGCCGGAGAGCTCAGAAGAAATGGCCCTTATAGCTGTTCGCTTGCTTTTTATTAAGCCTGGTGAATCAATTAAGCTATGAGTTTTTGATTAATGGTTAAACATGATGTTTGTACATGATAGATAACAGTAAAAATGACTTTTATGAGTTCGCAAGAAATATGACGTGCGTTTTTGGAGGATGTAATAATGACTACCGCACCAATCCCATCGATACCAACCTCTTCGCCCTTGCATATTGGAATTGATGTAGGTTCAACAACGGTTAAGCTTGCTATTTTAGATGATGATCACGCTATTGTATGGTCGGTGTATCGTCGTCATCATGCTGATGTGCGCGCTACTATTGTAGAGGTGCTTTCTGAGGCAGCTCAAACGTATGGAGATTGTCCTATGACAATTGCCATTACGGGTTCTGGTGGATTGTTGCTAGCGCAATGGCTCGATCTCACTTTTGTCCAAGAAGTTATTGCATCTAAAACGGCGGTTGAAACGTTTATACCCAAAACTGATGTTGCAATTGAACTTGGTGGCGAAGATGCTAAGATCATTTATTTCGACAATGGTATTGAGCAGCGTATGAACGGAACTTGTGCTGGCGGTACTGGCGCCTTTATTGATCAAATGGCGGCTCTCTTAGATACCGACGCTACCGGATTGAATGAACTGGCACAAGATCACACTATTTTGTATCCCATCGCATCTCGTTGTGGCGTCTTTGCTAAAACTGATGTTCAACCACTGCTCAATGAGGGAGCTAAGCGTGAGGATATTGCTGCTTCGATCTTTCAATCAGTGGTGACACAAACCATTTCTGGTTTAGCATGTGGTCGTCCTATTCGTGGAAATGTCGCCTTTTTAGGTGGCCCGCTCCAATATTTGCCGCAATTACGTGAGCGCTTCTATGAAACGCTTGAACTTGATGAGGATCATATCATTGTTCCAGAAAATGCGCATTTGTTTGTAGCCTGTGGGTGTGCTATTGCAGGAGCTAAAGAAATTGCACAAAAAGCAGCAGTGGAAGGGTGCGAACCCAAACTTGAAAAACTCAATGATGTGCTGAATCGTTTGCGTAATTTAGGCGAACTTCAAGGTTCTGAAGTGGTGCGTCTTGATCCTCTCTTTGCCAATGAGGCTGACTATGCTGAATTTAAGGCACGCCATGACCAAGAAAAAATTGCACGTACTGATCTTTCAACATATAGGGGAGTTGCTTATTTAGGTGTTGATGCTGGCTCAACCACCTTTAAGGCTGCTTTGATAGCGCAAGATGGCTCTTTGTTGTGGAGCTCATATCAAAACAATAAAGGTGATGTATTAGGTTGTGCTAAACGCACTATTGCAGAACTCTATGATGTGCTCCCTAAAGATCCGCAAACAGGAGAGTCGCTTGTTACGATTGGGCACGCAACAGTAACAGGCTATGGTGAGGCTTTGCTGTTAGAGGCGCTTCGTCTTGATTCAGGTGAAATTGAGACCGTCGCACACCTACGGGGAGCGCAAGAGATGCTTCCTGGTGTCGAGTTTATCTTAGATATTGGCGGCCAGGATATGAAATGCCTTCGTGTTAAAGACGGAGTAATTGATTCAATTATGCTCAATGAGGCGTGTTCGTCTGGATGTGGATCATTTATTGAGTCGTTCGCCTCAGGGCTCAATTTAGATATTTCTGAGTTTGCACAGTCAGCTATCTCGGCTCAGCAGCCCGTTGATTTGGGAAGCCGTTGTACGGTCTTTATGAATTCACGTGTTAAGCAAGCACAAAAAGAGGGTGCAACGGTAGGAGATATTGCTGCGGGTCTTGCCTTATCTGTTATTAAAAATGCGCTCTTTAAGGTCATTAAAATTCGCGACCCTAAAGAAGTGGGAACTAAGGTTATTGTGCAGGGTGGTACTTTCTTGAATGATGCTGTATTGCGTTCATTTGAGCAGCTTGCGCAAACTCATGCTGTGCGTCCTGATATTGCAGGTAATATGGGCGCTTATGGTGCAGCGCTTTTGGCGCGTGATCGTCATGATCAAGCTATGGCCGATGGATCATCAGCAGTTATCAGTGGCATGCTTAATAAAGAGGCATTGCTTGCTCTTGAGCCAACCCATCGCTCTGTACGGTGTAAGGCATGTTCAAATGCCTGCCTTCTTACCATTAATGATTTTGGTGTGGATGAGAAAACAGGCAAACATCGTAGATTTATTACGGGTAACCGTTGCGAAAAAGGTGCTGGCAACTTTGATAAACTTGTTGATGTCCCTAATTTATTTGATTGGAAAACCCATCGCCTCTTTGATTATGTTCCGCTTTCAAAAGAAGAGGCAACGCGTGGAACGGTTGGTTTGCCTCGTGCGCTCAATATGTATGAAAACTACCCGTTCTGGTTTACTTTCTTTACCAAGCTGGGCTTGCGTGTAGAGCTCTCTGATGCGTCGACAAAGAAGACGTATGAGGCTGGTATTGAATCGATGCCATCTGAGTCAGTTTGTTATCCTGCAAAACTTTCTCATGGCCATATCATGAATTTACTTGATAAGGATATCGACTTTATTTGGATGCCTTGTGCAAAATATGAGCGCCAAGAAGATGAGACAGCAGGTAATCACTTCAATTGCCCTATTGTTATGAGTTATTCTGAAGCGCTACGCTTGAATATCGATGAGTTAAACGACGTTGATATTGCATTTTTAAACCCCTTTGTTCCTTATGACAAAAAGGATCATTTAAAAACGCGCATGTATCATGAGTTTGTTGAAGCGCACCCTGGCATTTTAGGTGGAACACTTCCTACTCAAGAAGAGATTGATGAGGCAGTTGAGGCTGCGTGGGCAGAAGATCTGGCATTTAAGCATGATGTGCATCAAAAGGGGGCAGAGACGCTTGCTTGGATGGAACAAACCGGAACGCATGGTATTGTTCTTGCTGGACGTCCCTATCACTTGGATCCAGAAATCAATCATGCAATACCTGAGCTGTTAACCAGTTTTGGTTTAGCGGTATTGACTGAAGATTCTGTTGCGCATCTAGCACAGGTTGATCGTCCTATTCGCGTTGTAGATCAGTGGATGTATCATACGCGTTTGTATGCAGCAGCCAAACTTGTTACTCAGCGCGAAGATCTTGACTTGATCCAGCTTAATTCATTTGGCTGTGGTTTAGATGCTCTTACTACAGATCAGGTACAAGAGATTTTGGAAGCATCTAATAAGGTCTATACCGTTTTAAAGATCGATGAGGTTTCCAATCTTGGTGCTGCACGTATTCGTGTTCGTAGCTTGTTGGCTGCACTTAAAGATCAGGCCGATGAGCGAGCAGAGCAGGCAAGTCTTGCTGGCGGATGCCCAATTGGAAGCATTGATATTGCTGCGCTGGAGGCAGATGTGTCTGCTCGAGAAGCAGCTATCGAGAACAAGACAGGAGCACGTGAGGGTGTCGCTGCGCGCGATATAGCTGCGTCACTGGGCTCTTCAAAATCAACTGATGAGCTTAATCCATCACAAGCTTGCGCGCGTGCAGCTGAGCTCGTAAATGAAGCAGAGGATTTACATGCTTCAATTCAGCGTGAAGGCGCATCGACAGAGTTTGAGCGTGCGCAGTTTACCAAAGAGATGAAAGAGGCAGGGTATACCATTCTCTGTCCTCAGATGGCGCCTATCCATTTTGATCTCTTATTGCCAATCTTTAGAGCAAATGGGTACAACCTTGAACTTCTACCTGCTGTGGATCATGGCGCTGTTGATGCGGGGCTGAAATACGTCAACAATGATATTTGCTACCCGTCTATTTTGGTTACGGGCCAGATTATGGAAGCAGTTATGTCAGGTCGTTATGACACCGATAAACTTGCTGTAATTATTACGCAAACGGGTGGTGGTTGTCGCGCAACTAACTATATCGCTTTGATTCGTAAAGCACTCAAGGCGGTAGGCCTTAGTCATATTCCAGTTATTTCGCTCGCTTTTAAAAAGCTTGATGAAACCAATCCAGGCTTTAAGATTTCGGCGACGATGCTCTATAACGCTATTTTTGCACTCTTTTATGGTGATGTATTGATGCAGTGCTTGTATCGCACGCGACCTTATGAGATTGAACCGGGCGCAGCTCAAAACCTTTTTGATTACTGGATGGCAAAATGCCAAAAACAGGTAGCGGAAGGTGAGAAATTTGGACGTTATAAGCAAACCGTGCGCGCTATTGTTGATGATTTTGATAACTTGCCTCTTCAAGGTGAAGGTACAAAACCGCGTGTTGGTGTAGTAGGCGAAATCTTGGTTAAATTCCACCCAACCGCAAACAATCAGGTTGTTGATGTTATTGAGGCAGAGGGTTGTGAGGCAGTAGTTCCTGGTCTGGTTGACTTCTTTTTGTTCGCGATTGCTGGTTCAATCTTTCAGAAGGATCCTCTCGGTAAATCTAAGAAAGGGGCAATTGGCGCTAAAATTGCCTTGAATCTTATCGCCAAATTGCGTAAACCTACCAATGATGCGCTTGCAGCATCAAATCGATTTGAACCCGCAACGGATATCTTTGAACTAGCAAGTTACGCTGAAGAGATATTGTCGCTCTGTAATTCTATGGGTGAAGGATGGTTGCTTACGGCCGAGATGTGTGAATTGATTCGCACGGGTGCACCCAATATTGTATGTGCGCAACCTTTTGCATGTTTGCCTAATCATGTAGTAGGTAAGGCGGTCATTAAAGAGCTTCGTCGTCGTTATGAAAAAACTAATATTGTTGCCGTTGATTATGATCCAGGTGCTTCTGAGGTTAATCAGCTCAATCGTATCAAGCTGATGATTTCTGTTGCTAAAGCCAACATGGAAGACGAGAAGCATTCTCGCAATCAGGTGCAAAAAAGCATTGCTCAATCACTGCAGGAATCATTGAAAGATGCAAATCAGTCTGAACATGGCGATAGCACAGCACCTCATGCAACCGTTTTTAGAACTGAAGATGAAATTGAGTACGAAAAGGCTTAATGCTTACAATTCATCATACGGAATTACTCGAAAAACAATCTCTTGATTTTGGGGCTTATGCGCAACGATATGCGCAAGCCCCATCTTCTCTTATGCGAGAGATAAGAAAACCAGTATCGACAAGGTAATCAAGATATGCATAGATGATAGCGGTGCGGCGCATGCGCATAAAATCAGATTGAGCTTTTAGGCCACCCGGATGGTGTGCATAGTGCGCAACAGCTACTTCATAGGCACTTACTTCAGTGTGTGTAATTGATAGATCTCTCAAGAGCTCTTGCATGCGATAGAGCTGTACCTCGTAAGATTCTATAATGCGATCAATAAAAGAATTAATAGTTTGTGTTCCTTGGAGTGCATCGGTGTGACTCATATAAATATGTTCTAAATTAAGGGTCTTGAGTGTTTGCAGATTGTCGAGAAAGTGTTTAAGGGTATGTGCGTTAGGATAAAGTTGCATATGTCCTGGTGCTGCGTCAAGAATGTGATCCCCAGCAAAAAGAATATGTTTGCTTCGATCAAGTAAGCAAGCGTGCTCCGGTGCATGACCGGGGGTGTAGAGTACTTCAAGATTATAGTCGCCCATAACAATGTGATCGTGGTTGGCAAGCATGCGCATACGTTCACGCACTTCTGGTGAAAAATGATTTTTACCCATGATGAACTCGGTACCTGGATATACACAGGCACCCTCAGTCTGTTTAAGGCCCGTACGAAGCAAAAAGAGATCACGTCGTTGATCACTATAAAAAATAAGGGGGCCGTGATTAATTTCCGACAGTCCCTTTTTGACACAATAGGTGAGATTTCCGTCGTGATCTTCATGAAAATGTGTAATAAAGGCACGTGCATTATTCCACGAGACGCCATAGGTGCACAGGGCGTAATCAAGCGCACTGGTTCCACAGAATTCATAGAAACCTACATCAACAAAAAGTGCGCGATGAGGTGTTGTTTGTGCTTCAAAGAGCGTATAGAGGTCGATGCGATTTGCATAGTGAAAGTTTTGAATATCAAAGCGAGAATGAATGAGTCCTGGTGCACATACTTTGCCGAGTGTATGGGTGTGAAACGTGACCTGCGGATATGATCGACTCATAGATCAAGCTTTCTTTTAGTAGTGTTACTTGTGATCTTTAGTTGCCAAGGTTGCGTGTATACTTACCTTTATGTTATTAGCTTATCGTAAAGATAAGCTGATCGCTTGTTTTTCCATGAAGAATTAGGGGAGAGAGGGGAATCATGGAACTTGTTGATGCAATTAAAGGAAGACGAAGTATTCGTAAATATACTAATGAGCCTGTCGCGCGTGAGGTCATTGAAGAGATTCTCGAAGAGGCAGTTTGGGCTCCTTCGGGTCAAAACTTGCAACCATGGTATTTTTTGGCGTTGACCAAAAAAGAAGATTTACATGAATTGTTTGACCTGTTGGGTACGAGTGCTTTTTCCCATCGCAAAAAGCTTGAAAAGCGTTTTGCCAATAATCCTGAAATTGTTGAAGAGACCATGGAATTCTCTCGTGAGATGGGCGGCGCTCCCTGCATCATCTTGGCATTTTTGTTAAAACCAACGTATAGTGAAGACGATCTTCCAAGTTGTATTGAGTCGGTTGCTGCCGCTATGCAAGATATCTGTCTTTTGGCATACGACAAAGGATTAGGTACGTGCTGGGTTGAAGAAGTGGTGCGTGAGCGCGAAAAGATTGAGGCACGTTTTGCTCCTGATAAGGGTCGTTTATTAGGAGCCGTTATCTTGGGTCATCCTGCTCAGGAGTCTCACCCAATTAAACGTAAACCAGGTCGCTACGACATTAAATAGCATAAAACGTATTCTTTATACAAAAAGGTAAAATCAATTTTGTATAAAGATTAATAGAGGAAGATTTCAAAAGGCTATGAGTAAATTCATAGCCTTTTTGGTTGACCATATACTATGCGATGTAAAGCATGGTAGAGCAAGGACGGTTAGCATTAGTACTGTCTTGGTTCGAGAGTCTGTTTAATCGATTTGGCTTGAGAGATAGTAATAAAGGAAAGTATGCTTATGAGAGCGATAAGGCATAAAACCACACTGTATTGTAGATCCCAACTTATTTGAGTAAGTGTCGTAAACGCGGTTGTTGAAATAGCGGGTGCAATATTAATAATCATAGCGATGCGTGAATAAATTTTTGTGTACTCACGCGCACCAAATAACTTTCGTGTGATAGTTGGACCGAGCACATTTGTTGCGCCATATAAGAAACCAAAGAGCACTGATCCAAAGTAGAGGCAATCGTTTGAGTATGCAATTCCTTGCCAAATCAGAATAACGCCTAATGCGCCACAACCACACGAAATACAAAGAGCGGTAATAATCGTCCTATCTGCGATAGCTCCCAAAGTAATTTTTGCTATTGCTTGCGAGATGTGCATGCACATAGCAACAAATGAGGCGATGAGTACCGCATCGGTAGTGGTAATGGATAAGATAGCGCTATTTTCTAGATGATAGACATACGTAGGAAAAAGGTTGCCTGCTTGAGCGGTGGCATTGAAAAGAGCAATGGTGAGGGCAAGGGTAAAAAATGCGGGAGTTCTAAAAGCGTCTTTTGCCGATGTCCCCCAGATGAGAGGTGATGTTTGAGTAGAAGTGTCTTGGGTAATGTCGCTAGCTTTGGTGGTAATAGTTTTGTTTTCTGGACAGACCAAGGTATGGGTCGATGGTTCTGCTTGTGTATAGGGGCGTTGAGGTCTCTTGAACACTACATTAGCTGCATGATGCAACGTATTGCGATACGAATGGTGCGTTGCGCCATAAGGCTTTAGCCCAACATCACTCGGATAACTTCGAATGCAGATGATGGTTATGGGAATACAAAGAACTACAATGATGATCCCATACATCATATACGCTGAGCGCCAATCAAATCCTGCAATGAGATATCCACCAACAAGCGACCAAACCGCCCCGCCGATTCCTGCC
The DNA here is from genome assembly GCA_905215035.1 of uncultured bacterium. Taxonomy (GTDB): domain Bacteria; phylum Actinomycetota; class Coriobacteriia; order Coriobacteriales; family Eggerthellaceae; genus Anaerotardibacter. The sequence goes on along the minus strand of CAJMOJ010000030.1, from coordinate 9,722 downwards.
ATTGCTACACATATGCCTACGAGAAGCCCCATGTGAACGTTGAACCACCGATTAACTATAGTGGGAGCTCCAAGATAGGTGATAGTAACAACTCCAATACCCTCAAGAATTCCAGAAAGATAGAATTGCCACACTTCAGTCCAGCAAGCGCCCAGTAAAAATCCTGATGCGCATGAAAGGATTGAGAAACTAAATACAAGACGTAAGTCATGTTTTTCCATTATATTACCCATAGGAGCTGCCATAAAGGCGGCTGAAAGATAAATAATGCTTACATTGAGTGTGAATTGGTTAGTCTCGACACCGAGATCGTGTGATATAGGAACAATAAAAATTGACCATGTATTAAATACCATGCCAGAGCAGGTAAAGCAGAGTATTGCGCAGGTTACAACAACACAAATGTGTCGTAGGCTTAATCCACTTCGGTTTTGTGCGTTTAATAGGCGTGTCATGATGTACCCCTCTTAGTCATCAATGACGGCGATGTGTTTTACGTCATCAAATACGGTCTCCTTTATACGATGTGTGGTCGACCAACAAATCAGCAGATTAGACTAAACATCCGAGTGATTTAGACGTGGGGGATGTCTAATCTGTAGTTCTATTATTGAGCGCATTAAAATAAAAAGGATTATCCAAATAAGAGAAAATGGGTAGAGATGTATCGTAAGAAACTGTGGGTAAAAAGGTAAATGATTAAAATTTGTCGATAAGATAAAGAAAAATTATTGATTGTATTGATCTATTCGTAGTAGTTATTGTTACGAAATTAGACGAATCGATCCTATGGAAATCCCGCAAAGTACGGACAAAAGTATCGTGTGGGAGCGTTAAGCCATACAGAAGGTGAAAGTACCGACAACGAGCAGTAATACGTTAGTAAACTTTGCAAACCCGCCTTGGCTAATTCGTTTGGCAACGGCGTTACCAATAAGTGTTGCTACAATGAGGAGGGGGATGCAGATGGCGCAGGTCTCAAAAACGACCGGTGTGAAATTTCCAATAATAAAGTAATAGAGGGCATAGGCAAAATTGAGCATTGTCCATACCATTGAGATTGAAGCACGAAACTCGTCTTTATCTTGGAATTTTTGCATTGCATAAATAACAAGACAGGCACCCCCTGAAACAAACATACCTTGGATTAATCCTGCAAGACCCAAAACAATCCAAAGCGCCCAATTAGGCAAGTAACGTTGTTCTTTTTGAATCAGATTCTTCAAACCAACGAGAATGATAAATATGCCGTAGATGCGTAAAAGAAAATCAAGAGGCACCGTATTGATGAGCCATATGCCTACAACAAGAAATACCGCCATGGTGAGAGTGATTTTGCGTACTTCTTTCCAGTTGATATGCTTAAAGCCTGAAATAACGATAAAAGCAGAAGCGCAGAATCCAAGTACATTCATAACAGCAATAGAAGTATGAATGCCTAGTGTTGCAATACCGACAGGCATCGTAATGATGCCCCCGGCAAAGCCTGTAATAGCATTAAGCGTGAAAGCAAAAAAGAAAACGGTAGTAAAGATAATTCGTTCTATAGGCATTGAGATCACCAAGATTCATCGGTTTTTATAAAACTGCTTGAGTGATTTCGACAGTATAACCGGCATCTTCTAAAGCAGTAATGATGCGTGCTTTATGAGTGGTGCCAAATGCTTCTATAGTGACTTTTAATTCAACTGCGGCATTTCTGTTGGCACTTACAAACTGATTATGATCAAGACGAATTACGTTGCCATTTTGATTAGCGATTGTTTGCGCAACGCGCACAAGTTCTCCTGGACGATCGGGTAAAAGAATCGAGATAGTAAAAATGCGATCACGTTGAATTAATCCATGTTGAACTACGGTTGCCATGGTGATGACATCCATATTGCCACCTGATAGGACAGATACTACTTTTTTGTTTTTAATATCAAGATGTTTTAAAGCAGCAACAGTGAGAAGGCCGGAGTTTTCAACAATCATCTTATGGTTTTCTACCATATCTAAAAAGGCGACAATAACCTCATCGTCATCAACAGTAATGATGTCATCAAGGTTCTTTTGAATGTAGGGGAAAATAGTGTGCCCAGGTTCGAGAACTGCAGTACCATCAGCAATTGTGGTTGCTTTAGGTAGTTTTACAACGTTTCCTTCTTGTAGGGATGCTTGCATGCATGCCGCTCCACTCGGTTCAACACCAATAACTTGAATACGTGGATTGAGAAGCTTAGCAAGCGTGGAGATACCTGTTGCAAGACCGCCACCTCCGATAGGCACAAGGATGATATCCACAAGAGGGAGCTCTTGTACAATTTCCATCGCGATGGTTCCTTGTCCTGTTGCAACAGCGGTATCGTCAAAGGGATGAATAAAGGTGAATCCTTTTTCTTCTGCAAGTTTACAAGCGTATTCATAGGCCTCGTCATAGACATCTCCCACTAAGACCACATCGGCACCGAGTTCTTTGGTGCGTTCAACTTTGATTAAAGGTGTTGTGGTAGGCATGACGATAGTTGCTGGAACACCAAACTGATGGGCTGCATAGGCTACGCCTTGAGCGTGATTTCCAGCAGATGCGGTGATGAGGCCATGCATGCGCTCATCGTCAGAGAGAGTTGCGATTTTATAGTAGGCGCCTCGCACTTTATAAGCGCCAGTACGTTGTAGGTTTTCTGGCTTGAAATAAACTTCCGCACCTGTTTCTTTTGAGAAGTATGAAGAATACACGAGTTTCGTTTCTTGGGTAACTTCAGTGACGATTTTTGCCGCTTGTTCAAAAGCGGGTAAAGTAAGCATGTCGGTTTCCATGGTGCTCCTCAACATGAAATGGTTGTGCGTTTTTAGATACTACTCTAAAAAGCGTTACTATTAAAATCTAGTTGAAAAAGGGTATACCTCATCGGTTAACAGAGCAGCTAGTTATCTCGTTAAAGACGCAGGCTAGAATAGAGAGATACAAGAGAGAGTAAACGTATTCAAGGAAGGTAGTTTATGATTACTGCTATTGCAACGACTAAAGCCCCTCAAGCAATTGGACCATACTCGCAAGCCGTCATTGTCGATGGGTTTGTTTTTGCTTCGGGTCAGATTGCTCTTGATCCTCAAACAGGCAACTTAGTAGGAGAGAGCGTTGCTGCTCAGACTGAGCAGATTTTCTCTAATATTCAGGCACTTTTGAGCGCGGCAGGTAGTGATCTTGATCATGTTGTTAAGACCACCTGTTTTCTTACATCAATTGATGAGTTTTCTGCATTTAATGAAGTGTATGGACGGTATTTCACAACTCACCTTCCTGCGCGTTCTGCTGTTGGTGTTGCGGGTCTTCCTAAAGGTGCTTGCGTAGAGGTTGAAGTAATTGCTCAGGTGATCGCTTAATGACGGCAGTGTCATATACGCCACAGGAATCGTCTTCAAAAGGAAAGCTCACCATTGTTCCTACACCATTGGGCAATTTAGGTGACTTGACTAAACGCGCTCTGGAATCATTGCAGATGTGTGATGCGGTGTATTGCGAAGATACGCGGGTAACCGGAGCATTGTTGAATGCGCTCGGTATTGAAAAACACCTTGAGCGGATGGATTAGGCCATCATTTCCACTAAAGCTTTTACCGTAATAGAGCGCGTACGTAATGGCGAGCGGGTAGCGTATTGTTCTGATGCAGGAATGCCTGGTGTCTCTGACCCAGGACAGCGCTTGGTTGCTCTTGCTTATGAGCATGATATTCCAGTTGAAGTGCTGCCCGGAGGAACTGCAATTGCGACAGCATATGTAGCAAGTGGCTTTATTGCGCCTTGCTTTTATTTCGGTTCTTTTTTTCCGAGGAAAACAGCCGAGCAATTGCGCGTGCTCAATGCACTTCAAACGCTAGATGCTGTTCTTGTGTTTTACGAAAGTCCCAAACGCCTTATAAAATCGCTTGAATCAATTGCAAGAGTGTTTCCTTATAGAAAGATCGCAGTTTGTCGAGAATTAACAAAGCTTCATGAAGAAGTAGTTCGGGGAAATACTGATGAAGTGCGTATGCTTTTTGATAATCGCTCAAAGAACATGCCGATTAAAGGAGAAATTGTACTTGTTATTGATGCTCCATCGGAAAAAGAACACGAAGTAACCCACGAAGGGGCAAAAGAGCGTGCACGCAGATTTGTTGCACAACAGCAAGAACAGCCTACACTTTCTAAAAAGGACCTCGTTGCGTATTTGAAATCAGAATTTGGCTTAAGTCGCAATGATGCGTATGAGCTTGTTCATAAAGCGTAAGTAAGAATGCGTGTGTTTTCTGCCGTTTCCTTGTAACGTCTCGGTGTGGTTTGAAACAATGCTTTATCTAACTTGCGCTACTATAAAACAAACAAGAGAACCACCTTTGTTGATGGTGTTTTATCAGTATATAAGAAGTATAAGAAAGGATGCAGTCATCTATGACTAATCGCCAAAGCTCCGAATATAATACCTATTTAAGTGAAGAAGAGCTTCCGACTGCATGGCTTAATATCCGTGCTTTTATGAATACTGATCATGCGCCTATTCTTAATCCTGAAACCTTGCAGCCTGCAACAGTTGAGGATCTTGAACATGTCTTTTGCACTGAGCTCGCCAAGCAAGAACTCAATGCAACGGATAAGTTTATTCCTATTCCAGATGAGGTTCGTGAATTCTATCGCATGTATCGTCCTTCACCTTTGATTCATGCAAAGTTTTTAGAAGAAGCGCTCGATACGCCAGCTAAAATCTATTACAAGTTCGAGGGCAATAATACATCTGGCTCACATAAGCTCAATTCTGCAATCGCTCAAGCATATTACGCAAAGCAGCAGGGTATTGCACACCTTACAACTGAGACGGGTGCAGGACAGTGGGGAACCGCGCTTTCTATGGCTGCAGGATTCTTTGGTCTTGATCTTCATGTTTTTATGGTTAAGTGCTCAGCGCAGCAAAAGCCATTCCGCAAAGCAGTTATGGAAACGTATGGTGCACGAGTAACAGCATCCCCTTCCGATGAGACTAATGTCGGTCGTGCAATTTTGGCGGATGACCCTGATAACACCGGTTCATTAGGAACAGCAATTTCTGAAGCGGTTGAAGAGGCCTTGGGTACTGAGAATTGTCGTTATACGCTCGGATCTGTTTTAAATCAAGTTTTGCTTCATCAAACCATCATCGGCCTTGAGACTAAAACCGCTCTTGATAAGATTGGGGTTAAGCCTGATATTCTTATTGGTTGTGCAGGTGGTGGCTCGAATCTTGGTGGCCTGATGGCTCCCTTTATGGCTGATAAGCTTGAAGGTAAGGAGGCACCTTATTTTATTGCGGTTGAACCTGCAAGTTGCCCTACGTTGACGCGTGGAAAATTTGCGTATGACTTTTGTGATGTTGGCAAAGTAACTCCTCTTGCCAAAATGTATACCTTAGGTTCAGGATTTATCCCATCGCCTAATCATTCTGGCGGTCTGCGTTATCACGGCATGAGTCCTATTTTGTCTCAGCTCTATCATGATGGCTTTATTGATGAAGCACGTAGTGTAGAGCAGACTAAAGTATTTGAGGCAGCAACGCTTTTTGCCCGCGTTGAAGGAACGCTTCCTGCTCCTGAGTCATCTCATGCAATTCGTGTAGCAATTGATGAAGCGCTGAAATGTAAAGAGACGGGTGAAGAAAAAGTTATTGTTTTCGGTCTAACCGGTACCGGCTATTTTGATATGACAGCTTACAGCGCTTATCGTGAAGGAACTATGGTTGACTACATTCCAACCGATGAAGATCTTGAGGCGGGATTTGCCTTTATTCCTCACCTGGAGGGAATTCAATAGTCATCAGGGCAAGCAATTACTGACAGCGAGATTTATGAGTGAGTTTTGTTAATGAGTAGTCTGTACTACTGGTTGGCAAAAGAAGGTAGAGAAAGTATAAGGCGGCTTATTTATGGCGAACGAAACCTATGCAATTACTACTCCTATTTATTATGTTAATGCAGCTCCTCACCTAGGTACAGCATATACCACTATTGCAGCTGATGCTGTGGCGCGCTATCAACGTATGAATGGTAAAAAGGTTAGCTTTGTAACCGGTATGGATGAGCATGGTCAAAAGGTTGCAGAGGTTGCTGAAAAAAACGGTATGACTCCTCAAGCTTGGTGCGATTCAATGGAGCCTGCTTTTCGTGATGCATGGGACATGCTCGATATTACCTATACTGATTTTGTGCGTACTACTGAGCCGCGTCAAGCAGTTTCAGTTCGCCAGTTCTGGCAAGACCTTTATGAAAAGGGTTGGTGTTATAAAGGCGCATATGAGGGCTGGTATTGTGTTCATGAAGAGACCTATTATGCGGAGTCTGATTTAGAAAAAGATGATGATGGAACTTTTGTATGTCCTGATTGTCATCGACCCGTTCAGCGTTCTGGTGGGGAAGAAAATTGGTTCTTTAAGCTCTCAGAATTTGGCGATAAGCTACTTGAGTTTTATGATGCAAATCCTGATTTTATTCGCCCTCAAACCAGGCGTAACGAGATTGTATCGTTTGTTAAAAGCGGTTTAAAAGACTTATCTATTTCGCGTTCGACCTTTGATTGGGGTGTACCGCTACCGTTTGATGAAGGTCATGTTGCTTATGTATGGGCGGATGCACTGTTAGCTTATCTAACTGGCATTGGCTATGGACAGCCTGAAAGAACTGAAGAGTTTGAGGGCGCATGGCCTATGCAGTATCACTTTGTTGGAAAGGATATTATTCGTTTCCATTGTGTGATTTGGCCTGCAATGTTGATGGCGGCCGGAATGCCAATTACTCACACTGTATTTGGACATGGTTTCTTACTTACTAAAGGTGAAAAAATGTCTAAATCGAAGGGAAATGCAGTAAAGCCTGCGGACTTGGTAGCTATTTTTGGTGTCGATGCTTATCGCTATTATTTTTTGAGCGATGTGCAATTTGGCCATGATGGCTCTATTTCCATTGAGCGTATGGTGCAAGTCTACAATGCAGATTTGGCTAATACGTGGGGTAATCTTTGCTCACGTGTTTTTAATATGACCAAAAAGTATTTTGATTCAAAGGTTCCAACCCCTGGTTCAGGTGCCCAAGATAATCCGTTAAAACCACTCGTTGACAATCTCTATGAAACCTATAACCAAGCAATGGAACAAGTTGACTTTACCGCAGCTGCAGCTGCGGTGCAGGAACTTGCGGGTCGCGTTAATCTTTATGTAGAAGAATCAGCGCCATGGAATTTAGCTAAATCTGAAGAAACAGTCGAAGAGCTCAAGTCAGTTATTTATAATTCACTCGAGGCTATTCGTGTCATTGCATTGTATATGGCTCCTTTCATGCCACGTACTTCTGCTGAAGTATTTAAGCGTTTAGAGCTTGGTGATATCACTGCTATTACTACTATTAAGGAACAGACTGAATGGGGATTGTTGCCTAGTGGCAACACGGTTACTATTGGTGATCCACTCTATCCACGTCTTGATGCTGAGGCTATTACCTTAGAAATTGAATAGAGTTTTCTAATGAGTGCATGAGGGCGGGACTAGCAACTGCTCTTTCGATGGAAATGTTTGTGTATGTTTGCTGAACCAGAAGTAAAAGATTTAACTTTTTACCAAAAAAGAAAAAAGAATCATTGGCGTGAGGTGGAAGCCCCACGCCTTTTTGGTTCTGTCGCTGATACTCATGCGCATTTGCAAATGCTTTCCGATCCTGCGTGGTCGTTGGTGCGCAGCACGTATTATGATGTCTCATTTATTTGTAATATTACCGATCCATCCGATGACAAAATTAATCCTTATGAGCATCTTTCTTTTTGGCAAGAACGAGCGCAGGATCAATTAGATGAAATAAGAAATAGGGGAGTTGTGTGTTCTGTCACGAAAAATGCACTTGAGGTTCCCTCTGTTCGTATTGCGTCAGGCATCCATCCTCACAATGCCAAAGACTATACTAAAGAATTAGAGAAGCGCTTGTTACTTCAACTTTCAGATTCGCGTACTGCAGCGTTGGGGGAAGTTGGTCTCGATTATCACTATGATTTTTCTACCCATGATGAGCAGCGCCGTGCTTTTGCTCGCCAAATCGAACTTGCTCACATGACAGGATTGCCGCTTATTTTACACATGCGTGAAGCACATGATGAAGGCTTTGCTTTGCTTGAAGAATATGGTTGGCCTGCAGCAGGTGTTTTGTTGCATTGTTTTAATCTCGATCCTGAAGTATTAGCACCATGGCTTGATCGAGATTGTTTTGTTGCATTTGGTGGACCAGTAACGTTTAAAAATGCACCTGAGGTTGCTCAATCGGCATTAGAAGTTCCTCTTACGAGACTCTTAACAGAAACAGATTCTCCGTATATGGCCCCTGAGCCTTTGAGAGGGGTCGCATGTAGTCCAGAGTTTACTATTTTTACCGCCAAACGATTATGTGACCTCTTTGATAAACAAACTTCTGACGAACAAACGAGTTTTCTTAATCGGTTGTACACTAATGCAGTAACTTTGCTTAATCGGCCGCCTAGTGCATGGCAGAAAGCATCACGCACTTCATCTTTTGGTTAGTACAAAGGTATTGAAGAGCGCTGAATTGATACGTAAGGATTTGTGATCTAAATGGCAATTTGGCTCGTACTAGTTGGTTCGCCACGACCCCGAGGTAACAGCGCCCGCATTGCAGAAACACTTGAACGCGCAATTGCTGATCGGTATCCAGAAGACACTATTGAAACGTATAGTGTTGCTGATATGCAGATTGAGGGATGTAATGGGTGCGATTATTGCAAAACTCATGCTAACTGCATTATTGAAGACGACATGCAGGCGTGTTTTACTGCCATAAAATGTGCCGATTATCTTTGTATTGTTTCGCCAATTTATTTTGCGGGTGTTCCTTCACAGTTCAAAGCGCTTCTTGATCGTTTGCAGCCATTATATTGGGATCGCCTTGATATTAAGGCGCAGCACCTTCGTTTTCCACCAAAGCGTCCTGCTGTCCTCTATCTTGTTGGAGAGGGTGGAGACCCGTATGGTTATAAGCCTGCTGCTTCAAGTGTGAAGGCAGCACTTGCGCTTGCTGATGTTGCTGTTCGTAAGACAATTCCTGTTATTGGAAGCAAGCCAATGCTTGCGTTAGAAGATATTGTGTTGCCAAGTGAAGATAATGAATCCTTTACTGGTTCTGAATAAGATGATTACGTGGCAAGAATGTTGCAAGTGTGAATTACGTGGTGAACAATAGGTATGAATACTAATGCTCAAAAGCGTGCGATGGCCTCAATTTGTGCACAACAAATGCAACAGTCATCGGATTCTAAGCTTTCTTATTTAGCTTCGGTTTCTGCCACAAAAGAAGTGCTCGATGCATATGGTTTGGCAACCAAAAAGGCTTTAGGGCAGCATTTTCTTATCAACGATGGGGTTGTGCGTAGAATCTGCGACCTAGCCGAGGTTTCCCAAGATGATGTTGTGATTGAGGTTGGTCCTGGAATTGGAACCTTAAGTGTTGCCTTACTGCAGCGTGCTGGTTACGTTGTCGTAGTCGAACGTGATAGGGATTTACCACAAGTGCTAGCAGAAACGACAGCTCCTTTTACTACGCCTTTTATTCTGATAGAAGATGATGCGCTCAATATTACGCAAGAAACTCTCATGCAGCAAAAGGTTGCAGTGCTTCCTAATAAGCTTATTTCAAATTTGCCTTATGCGGTTGCTGCTACTATTGTGCTTGACTATTTT
>CAJMOJ010000029.1 GCA_905215035.1 uncultured bacterium | reverse complement strand
CTTGCGCGTATTTACCAGTCTTTGGGAATAGCAACTGATCCTATTGTTGCTGATGGTAATGGAATGATTATTGATGATCTTACCACCTCGCAAGCAACCGTTGCTCATGTTATGCCCTCGCACCAATATCCAACGGGGTCTGTTATGAGTATTGCGCGACGCTATGAGCTTTTGGGATGGGCAACGCAGAAGCCGTATCGCTATATTATTGAAGATGATTATGATGCTGAACTGCGCTTTTCAGGCCAGCCTATTCCTACGCTTTCGAGTATTGATGTAAGTGAGAAAGTGATTTACATCAACACATTTGCCAAGACGCTTGGTTCTGCATTCAGAATTGGTTATATGGTTTTGCCAATTCATCTCATGAAACTGTTTCAAAGTAAGCTAGGTTTTTACTCGTGTTCTGTATCCACTCTTGATCAGTTGTCGTTAGCGCGTTTTATCGAGTCGGGTGAATATGAGCGTCATAATAATCGTCTCAAGGTCTATTACAAAACGATCGCTCATTTGCTTTCTGAGGTTATTGAGCGTTTTGATGCGACGGGAAAAGCCTGTTTAAGTCAAGTAAGCGCTGGAACCCATTGTTTATTGCGCGTACCAAAAGATCTTGCCGCGCGCGGGTTATATTGTGATCTTTTTCAGGTGCTTGAGCATGTGCAGGTGCTACATATGCCACTAGCAGCTTTCTGCATGGATACATCGCAAGGAAGCCAAATGTTGATAAACCAAGTCATTGGCGAGGATCAGGACGTGTATGTACTTGATTATGCTCACGCTGAGAGCAACATGCTTCAAGAACTGTTATATACACCTAGCGAATAAACATTGCGTCGCCAAATGATAAGAAGCGATAGGAGCGCTTGATGGCATGTCGGTACGCTTTCATGATGTTGTCGCGTGATGAGAAAGCCGATACAAGCATCATGAGGGTTGAGCGGGGGACATGGAAATTGGTAATCAAGCCATCGACAACGTTAAAGGTATATCCTGGCAAAATGTAGAGAGATGTTGCTTCTCTGTTGCGTGCAACAAGTTTTTCTTGTTGTGGATCCCAAGCAGATTCAAGACTCCGTACGCTTGTTGTTCCAACAGCTATAATTTTATTTCCACGCGTTTTAGCGGCTTCAATAGCGTCAATGGTGTCCTGTGGAACTGAGTAAAACTCGGTATGGATTTGGTGTTCTTTGGGGTCATCCTCATCGACAATTCTGAAGGTATCAAGACCTACTTCGAGATTAACCGTTTTAAACTCAATGCCTTTTTCTTTAATACGATCGATAAGCTCTTCAGTAAAGTGGAGTCCTGCAGTAGGAGCTGCGGCAGAGTGTTCATCTTTGGAATAAACAGTCTGATAAAGCTCTTTATTACCCGTGTAATTTTTGATGTAGGGCGGAAGTGGGGTATTGCCTACTGCATGAAGCGCTTCATCAAGCGAAGGAAGTGGTGTGGTCAGACGAACAAGTCGTTCTCCTTTTTGGGCATTTTCGACCCAATCGACAATTTCTGCGCTGAGGACTACATTACCGTTTTCGTCAGTAAAATCAATAAGAGCTCCCGGCTTAAGACGTTTTCCTGGTTTTACGAGAGCTTCCCAAAGAGCTTCCTGATTGGAGCATGTTAGACAGTCGTGTTGCTGTTTTTCACGAAGTAAAAAGACTTCAGCTTGCCCTCCTGTTTTACGCTTGGTACCTAACAAACGTGCAGGCATAACGCGCGTTTCGTTAACAACTAACACATCGCCAGGATGTAAATAGTCAATAATGTTGGTGAATATCTTATCTTCGAGTGTCCCGGTATCACGCTTCATAACTAATAATTTGCACTGATCGCGTATGGCGGCAGGCTCTTGCGCAATGTGATCTTCGGGTAAGTCGTAATCAAAATCATCAGTTGTTAGTGCTTGCAATTTGGCTAACCTCTCTTGGGCCTTTTTCTTTTTGCGTGCTGCCTTTCGTTCTTCACGCTCGGCGCGTGCTTCAGCATCTGAAAGAGCACAACCGCAGTAGTTTTGGCGATACATTCCCAAATCACGGGATCGTTGTGTGGCTTGCGAATAAAAGGGACGATAATCTGCCCATATTGCTTGTAATTGGGGATAGGGGATAACCGCTCGTTTAAGCTCCTCACGAATAATTTCAGTATGTTGATAAGGGCTTACGGAAAGCGTGGTGCCTATTGCCTCAAAGCCGTGATCGAGCGCATAACGGGCTGTATTATCGAATCGTTCTCGATAGCATAAACGACAGCGTTCTGGTCGGGGTTGTGTTGGATCCCATGAGGTAAGAGCAGTGTGCCACGCAGCGTTATCGTAGGGATCTTCAACAACTTCGATATGCTCTTGTTTTGCCCAAGCAAGAAGCGTGTCACGGCGATGGATATATTCGGATTGAGGCTCAATATTTGAGTTGCTATAAAAAATGGTTATGTCGTGACCTTCTTGCTGAAGAAGACGGAGCGGCTCAAGAGAGCAGGGTCCACAGCAGGCATGCAGTAAGAGTTTCATAGTAATCAAAGGTAGGTAACAGTTTATTTGCTTCGTGGGTGGTATATCTTTGTGATTTAATGCACTGTTCTATACTAACACCAGAACATGAACGATAGATTATCCATTATGCTATCTATCGGAGGAGGAAACGAGGAATTCCTATGAATGCACCTGACTATAAAGCAATCTTTTTTGATCTTGACGGCACCTTATTGCCCATCGATATGGATGAATTTTTAAAAGAGTATTTCGAGTCACTGCGCACGTTTTCTGAAGAGCACGGATTTGATGCTGATCTTATGATTAAGGCAGTCAACATGGGCGTGCAAGAAATGTTTGTGACTCGTGATGGACGGGTTAATTCAGATCGATTCTGGGATACCTTTGAAGAAGTATCGGGTGGAAGTCGTGATGATTTTGAGCCTGTTCTTACGGAGTTTTATCAGACCACCTTCACTCATTTAGGCGATGAGGTTATTCCTGATCCGGCTGCGTTGCGTGCCGTGCAAGCATGTTCAGATAAAGGATATACCCTTTATTTAACTACGATGCCACTGTTCCCAGAAATTGCCGTTAAAGAGCGCCTACGCTGGGCAGGTATTGATGATCCTGAGTTGTTCGAGCGTATAACTACCTACGACAATTCAACTACCACCAAGCCTGATACCGATTATTGGCAAGAGAATATTGATGATGTTGGATATGATCCAAGCGACATTTTAGTGGTTGGCAATAATACGAAAGAAGATTTAAGCTGTCTTGAGTTAGGTTGTGATGCTTATCTTGTATTAGACTGGCTTATTGATCCTAATGATTTTGATACAACTACCGTAAAAAATGGAACTTTGGCAGAATTTGCACAGTGGTGTGAGGAGGAGCTTCCTGCTTGTGAGCCTGATGTAAATCTGCCATAACCGCGAGGAATTATGGCACTTTTTGATTTTTCTGTAGCAGCACAGTGTGGATACGCTCGTGCTGCTCTTTTTGAAACAGCGCATGGCACTGTACAAACTCCGTTATTTATGCCTGTTGGCACCCTTGCCTCAGTTAAGGGGATTCGCCCTGAGACACTCAAAGAAATTGGTGCTCAAATTATTTTAGCTAACACTTATCACTTGTCTCTTCGTCCTGGAGCTGATCTGATTGCTGAAGCAGGAGGGCTCCATCGCTTTATGTCATACGATGGACCCATTTTGACCGATTCAGGTGGCTTTCAAGTATTTTCCCTTGCGGACACGCTCAAACTCGATAACGATGGGCTCACGTTTAAATCAATCTATGATGGCTCTAAAATCCGCTGGACCCCTGAGCTTAATATGGAGATCCAGCAAAAATTAGGTGCAGACATCGTTATGCAGCTTGATCAATGTACGCCGTATCCTGCAACGCGTGAGTTTGTGTCTAATGCGGTAGAACTTTCTGCTCAATGGGCTAAACGCTGTCTTGCCGCTCATACGCGTGCTGATCAAACGCTTTTTGGGATTGTGCAGGGTGGAATGGAACTCGACTTACGTTTGCGCTCTGTGGAAGCCTTGCAAACAATCAACGATGAGTCGCTTGCTTGCGGCCATAAAGGATTTGGTGGCTTCGGTATTGGTGGATATTCTGTTGGAGAAGATCACGAGGTCATGTTTCAAACGCTCGGTCCTGTTGCTCGAGCGCTTCCAGCAAATAAACCACGCTATCTTATGGGTGTAGGGAATCCAACGACTTTGGTAAGAGCAGTGCATGAAGGCGTTGATATGTTTGACTGCGTATTGCCAACTCGAACAGCACGTATGGGTACGGCGTTCTCATCGCAGGGTCGCATGAATATGCGTAATGCAAAGTACCTGCACGACTTTGGCCCTTTGGATAGTGCCTGTGATTGTCCGGTATGTAAAAAACACTCACGTTCTTATATTAGACATCTCGTAAAGCAAAATGAGATGCTGGGAGGCATTTTGCTTTCTATTCATAATCTCTATTACCTGATCCATCTTATGGACACCGTTCGAGAGACGATCATTGCGGGCACGTTTGAGGATTTTTATGACGATTGGATGCATTCGCCTGCAGCCAATGATTACTAAACAAAGACGTTAAACATATAACTTTGGTATCCAACGAGGGGATGTTGCGTTAATTTGCGATGCGACTTCTCAACCTTTACGCTGCTTTCTGTAGAAAAAGTATGTCTTAGCTAGCACATCAAGACAAAGAGAGAGTATGATAACGGGTGCTTCTCGTTTTAGAAGCACATAAGCCCTTTTTATTAGTAAGGTATTGGCCGACAGAGAAAGGCGGAAGTGCATCGTATGGCTTCTGATCAGTCCAACGTTAAAAGAGCTTCTAAAAACAACCAGAAAAAGCGTGTTGCTGGTAATTCTAATAGACGCAACATGTGGTTATTGATTTTGACCACGGTATTGGTTATAGGCTCTGTGTTTATGTTTATGCCTCCTCAAGACAAGATCAATCAGGGTCTTGATATTCAGGGAGGTCTTTCGGTTGTCTTATCAGCTGAATCTGAAACAGGTCAAGCAGTTTCAAATGAAGACTTGGAAAAGAGTCGTTCTATCATTGAGTCACGCGTCAATGCTTTAGGCGCTTCAGAGGCAACCGTTCAGGTTCAGGGTACTGATCAGATCCTTGTTCAAATTCCAGGTTTGCAAGATCCTGAGACAGCGCTTTCTACCATTGGTCGTACGGGCAAACTTGAATTTGCGCGCGCCGATTCTTTCACTAATGAGGCGGATGTTGCTGCCATTGAAAATGGAACGTATATGACACCTGAAACGTATACCGATAATTTTGGTAATTCGTTTACGGGTGAAAGCGTAACGTACCGTAGTGTTGAACCTGGCACCTATACTCCGCTTATCACGGGTGAGAATATCACGCGAGTAAATATTGGTCGTGCTTCAGAAACAAGCACCGATTACGCTGTAAATGTCACGCTTGATTCGGCTGGTACTCAAGCGTTTGCTCAGGCTACTGAGCAGCTTGCCCCCACACATGGGAAAATCGTCATTATTCTTGACGGACAAATCCAATCAGCGCCTGCCGTACAATCAGTAATTAATACCGGTGATGTTTCAATTACAGGTAACTATTCTTTAAGTGAAGCGCAATCATTGCAAACGGTTCTTGAGTCTGGTTCATTGCCGGTCAGCTTCCACTATGAGCAAAGCCAAGTTGTTGGTCCTACTTTAGGTCAAGATGCACTTAAAAGTGGTGTTTTGGTCGCGGGTATCGGCTTGCTTATTGTTATTTGCTATTTGATCTTCTTCTATCATGGCTTAGGTCTTTTGACCGCTGCTGCAATGGCAGTTTTTGCTTGTTTGTATCTTGGATTGCTGGCATCGCTTTCTGCTTTTGGCTTGTTCTCGCTTTCTCTTGCAGGCATTGCGGGTATCGTTTTGACTATTGGTATGGCGGCTGACTCGTCTATTTTGGTTCTTGAACGATTTAGAGAAGAAATACGTATGGGTAGAAGTGTAAAAGCCGCTTCTATCTCGGGTGTTAAGCACGCTATCATGACCTCTATTGACGCCGATCTTGTTACGATGGTCTCGGCGCTCGCATTGTTCTTCTTGGCCACTGCTTCGGTTAAGGGATTTGGTCTTACGCTGGCGTTGGGTATCATCTGCGATATTGTCATGATGCTTATCTTGAAAGCACCTATGATTCGGTTGCTTGCTCCTAAGGTTATTGCTAATAATCCTGGTTTCTGGGGTATTACTGATTCTGAGAAGGCAGCTGTTGTTTACGATAAGCTGGTTGCTGGTGAATCTGCTGAGGCGGAGATCATTCTTGACAATAAGAGCGAGGGATCACGCCTGCAATTAACGCTTCGTGAGGCATTTGCTTCGCTTAAAGGTCGCTTTATTAAAAAAGATATCA
This sequence comes from uncultured bacterium, assembly GCA_905215035.1. GTDB lineage: Bacteria > Actinomycetota > Coriobacteriia > Coriobacteriales > Eggerthellaceae > Anaerotardibacter. The sequence goes on along the minus strand of CAJMOJ010000029.1, from coordinate 19,158 downwards.
ACTTTATGGGCGTCCGTAAGATATTGCTTTCCGTATCTGCTGGTCTTGTGGTTCTCTCGTTTGTAATTGTGGGAGTGCGCGGTTTAGATTTCGGTATTGAATTCGTAGGTGGAACTTCGGTTAGCTTCCAAAACACCGGTTCAGTTACTCTTGATGAGATGCGTGCCGCATTTGCGGATCAAGGTGAGCCCGATGCTGTTATCCAGACCGCACAAAATGATGGTAATGAAGGATTTTTGATTCGTACTACACAAACGTCTCCTGAGCTGGCAACTGCCACGGCAACTGCAGTTGCAAATGAGCTTCATCTTTCATCTTCATCATTTGATGTTTATGCCGTTGGGCCTGACTGGGGTCAAGGTGTAATCAATGCTTCCTTACTTGCATTTGTGGTTTCGATTGTGTTGATCATCTTGTATATTGCTGTTCGCTTTGAATACAAGATGGGTATTATGGCTATTGTTGCGTTGCTGCATGACCTTATTATTGTTGTGGGTGTCTATGCACTCTTTGGTCGCGAAGTAACTCCTAATACGATTGCTGCATTGCTTACTATTTTGGGTTATTCGCTTTATGACACGGTTGTTGTGTTCCACCGCATCAATGACAACATGAAAGAGTCCAATGTTAAGTGCACCTTTATGTCAATGGCAAATCATTCGCTAAACCAAGTTTTTGTGCGCACTATCAATACAACATTGACCTCTTTCGTACCTGTTTTAGCCATGCTTATCTTTGGCGGTGAAACGCTGAAAGACTTTGCCTTTGCTATGGCGATTGGTTTGATTGCTGGTTCGTATTCTTCTATCGCGGTTGCCACACCACTGTTCGCCCTTTGGAAGTCACGCGAAGATACGTATGCCAAGCTCCAGAAAAAATTGGGTGCTGGTGTTGAGCTTTTCACTTTTGCAAACACGCCTTTGGCTCTTCTTACTGGTGGAGCAGAAAAGGGTGTTAACGTAGCGGCTGTCGCTCAAGCAACACAAGAGCAGGTAGCTGCAGCGCAAGCAGAAGCTCAGCAGGTTAAGCAATCAGCTGGTAAAAAGTCCAATTCTGGACAACAGCAACATTATCGTTATAGAAGAAAGAAGAAGTAGATGAGACAAGGATCTGCTCCTAATTTTGCTCCTCCTGTTGAAGAAGGAATGGTTTTTACCTTTCAAGATGAGGCAGGGGAACTCGTAGAACTTGAGTTTTTAGGCATTATTATTCATCAGGATCGTCGCTACGGATTTTTCTATGCGCTTGACAATGGTGCATCTGTGGGTGGCAATGGGGAAGTAGTTCTTCTTGAAGTTACTGAGGTTGATGATGAAGGGCAACCAAGTGCTTTTGAGTTGGTGCTTGATGAAGGTATTGCTCAAGAAGTGTATGCAGACTTTGCAAAAGCAACTAAAGACCTTTATGACTTTGAATAATAGAGCTGTGAAATAATACGTGCAGACATGATGGCTTGCACGGTTATAAAAACTATTCTAATAACCCTCTGAAGATAATTCAGAGGGTTATTTTATTGAGAACACGTTCACATCACCGCTCGCAAAAATATCATTTGCTGTTAACACGTTTGAAGCATTTCTTAAATTACAATTAAGCGGCACTTTATAGGAGAGGAGAGAAACGGATTTCAGAGTGCTGTCTTTTTTGCAATGCAGCATAAGATCATTTCTCTCAACGAACGTAGAGAGATTCTACGATAAGTAGGAAGAAGTAAGCGTTTTATGGAAGAATTTCTTAATCAGTTCTTCATTGCTCCCTTTCTTCAATTAGGGGCAGGTTTTGCATCAGCTGGAACTGGTGATGCAAGTTGGATCGAAGACATTGTTGCAACAATTGATGGCTTTGTTTGGGGCCCGATCATGATCATGTTGTTGCTTGGTACCCATATTTTTATGACGTTCCGTACTCGTTGCATCCAGCGCAAAATTCCTCTTGGAATTAAATTATCGGTAAGCAAAGATGAGGGAACAGGCGACGTAAGTCCTTTTGCTGCACTAACAACTTCATTGGCGGCAACAATTGGTACCGGAAACATTATTGGTGTTGGCACGGCACTTATTGCTGGTGGTCCAGGTGCTATTTTTTGGATGTGGATTACCGGTGTCTTTGGCATTGCTACTAAATATTCTGAAACATTGATTGCGGTTAAATATCGTGTTAAAGACCACAATGGCAACATGCTTGGTGGTGCAATGTATGCACTTCAACGTGGTTTTAAGCGTAAGACACTTGGTAAAGTGCTCGGTATTTTGTTTGCTCTGTTTGCTGCAATTGCATCATTTGGTATTGGTGCTGCTGTTCAGGCTAATTCGCTTTCTGGTGCTATTGCATCAATTGCAGGGGATATCAATGTTGCAGAAATGAACATTGACGTGTTTGGCCTATTCTATACATCACCTTTGCAGATCGTGGTTGGTGTCATTTTGGTCATTTTGATTGCGGTAGTAATTATGGGCGGCATTAAAGTTATCTCAAACGTATGCGAACGTCTGATTCCTGCTATGACAATCTTTTATGTTGCTTCATGTCTTATCCTAATCATTTTGAATGGTCAGTTCTTTATTGAAGCTATTGTTCTAATTGTTACCTGTGCTTTTACTCCTCAAGCAGCATTTGGCGGTGCAGTTGGGTCTTCTATCATGATTGCGCTGCAGCTAGGATGTGCTCGCGGTTTGTTCTCTAATGAGTCAGGTTTGGGTTCTTCTCCTCTGGTTGCATCTTCAGCAATTACACGCAATCCTGCTCGTCAGGCTTTAATTTCAATGACGGGTACCTTTTGGGATACTGTTGTTGTATGTGCATTAACTGGTATTGCGTTAGTTTCTTCTATTCTTGCAAGCCCAGAGATTGCAGCAACCTTTAATGAAGGCGGCTTCTTGGGTGCAACGGCAAACTTGGTTACTGCTTGTTTCGCTCAAATCCCTGTGGTCGGACCCATTATCCTTTGCATTGGTTTGGTTTTGTTTGCTTATTCAACTATGGTTGGTTGGTCTTACTATGGCAACCGTTGTATTACCTACCTGTTTGGTAAAAATGCAATTTTGCCTTATCAGATTGTATTTTTGATCATCTGCTTCTTAGGAGCGATCGGCCTGCAAGGATTTGTTTGGGATATTTCTGACATTACTAACGCACTCATGGCGGTACCAAACTTGATTGCTGTTTTGGGATTGTCAGTACTTATTGCGCGCGAAACAAAGCACTATGTTTGGGATAACAATCTTGATGAGATTGATGACACGCCTATACCTATTGAGGAATCAAAGTAGGTGCGTTATGTATATCAGTAGTCTTTCTTGCTAAAAGAGACTCACAATTCTTGCGTATTACAAAAGAGGTTCGGCTCTTGAGCTGAACCTCTTTTTATATCAGGTCTTTTGCGCAGATCGTCTGCAAGAAGGAAATGAACATAGCACTTGCAGGAGTCGGGCGTGTATCTTTTTTGTAAGTCCAATAAATTGCACGAGGAAATGGCACTTCGAGAGGGATACCAACAATATTAAAAGAACTTGCATGAAGTGAAAGCTCATATCCAAGGCCAATGCCAAGACCTTGTTCAATGAGTGCCATAACGGCGCTATCTTCAGGGGCGCTGTAAATTACCTTGGGATTAATAGCGTTGCGTTCAAGATAGTGCTCATAATCATTGTCACTATCTGCTTCGAGCATAATAAAAGGTTCTTGTTCAAAATTGATAAGTGCAAAACGTTTTTGTTGTGCAAGACGATGAGTTGAAGGAACAAGTGCAACTACCTCATCGTTATAAAATAATTCACCAATAAATGCTGGTTTTAGAGGGCCGCGCAAAAAACCGATATCAACAAATCCATCAATGAGATAGGTTTCAATCTGTGTGTAATCGCCATGAAGCACTTCAAACACTATGCCGGGATGCAGTTCTTGAAATTGCTTGACAAGTTTGGGAAGAAAAGTAGTAGATATACTGGAAAAAGACCCAATACGAATCGTGCCTGTCTCAATTCCTTTAATCTTATTAACTTGATCGTGAAGTGCCTCTTCTGCCTGCAATACTGCTTGAAGATAAGGAAGAAGAAGTTCGCCTTCAGGAGTGAGTCTGGCGCCTCGTTTATTACGATCAATAAGCTTGAGGCCAAAGTCGATTTCAAGGTGTGATAAAAGATGTGTTATGCCTGATTGGGTATATCCCAGGCGCTTTGCTGCTTTAGTGAGACTCCCTTGTCGAATAGTTTCGATTACCGCTTGATAGCGATGAATATTTGTCATTATAAACCTTAATGATCACTATGAAAAACATGAACTTTACTTATGTTATGCATGATTATAAGGTAGAAACATGATTAAAATGAATGCAAATATTCATAAAAAGACAACTCCTGCAACCACGCATTCACCGTTTACCTTGCGTCATGGGTTGGTTCTTGCAACTGGTATTTTGATTTTGTTGGGACCATGTGCGTTGGTTTATAATACCTGGGCAATTTTTGTGGTTCCTGTTTCTACTTCACTGGGTGCAACAACAGCGCAATTTACCCTCTATATTACGGTGGTGTATTTAGTGGGTGCTTTTTCTGCCCCTATTGCCGGTAATCTTTTAGAGCGGTTTGATTTGCGCATTGTGTTGTCAGCGTCAGTGCTGCTTGTTGCAGTGGGTATAGCACTTTGTTCGTTTTGGACCGAAGTGTGGCAGTTTTATATCTCTGGTCTTATCGAAGGTGTTGGCATTGTATCGCTTATGTTTTTAGCGGTGCCAACGCTTATCAATCGCTGGTTTAGCATGAGGACCGGTTTCTTCATTGGGCTTTGTATGGCTATGTCAGGTTTTGGCGGTGCTCTGTGGTCTATGGTGGGAGGCGCGCTCATTGCTTCAGTGGACTGGAGATGTGCTTATCTTGTCTATGCTGCGCTTGTCCTTGTACTTGCACTCCCAGCGACTGCACTCTTTATTCGCAGTTACCCTCGTGATCTTGGCTTACTTCCTTATGGGCAACAACATACAACTAAGGCTATCGCGCAAGAAATTGCAATGGTAGGGGATAGTGTTGTTGAGGACAGAGATGCGTTTTCTGTACAGTCAAACGAACACAGTCATCATAATGACCAAGAGCATACAACGCAGACAGAGACATCTGAATTGACTTCATCATACAAGCGCGATACCCGCGAATGGGGCGTTTCGGCGTCAATTATGTTTAGATCTCCTGTCTTTTATATTTTGATGATAACGCTTGGATTATGTAATGCGCTTACTGCTGTTGCTAATCTTTTTGCAAGCTATATCTATTATTTAGGCGATGGGGGGTATGCAGGTATCACGCCAGAGTCTGCAGTCATGATGGCATCAGGGGTTGCTGCCTGCTTGATGATCTCTGCTGCAATTTCTAAAGTTTGTTTAGGAGCGCTTACTGATAAAACATCTCTTGGGGCACTTCTTTTAATCTGCACTACAGCAGTAGTTGCAATAGCGTGTATGTGGCAAGCGCAAGTTTGGGCATTTGGAGTCTATGTGGGCGCGGTGCTTTTTGGCTTAATGTATGCTGCGGTTGATTCATATGGACCAGCACAGACGCGTAAGTTGGTCGGCCCTCGTGACTACACACTGATCTATTCACGTATTTCTATCTTTATCAATATTGCAGGTGCAGTTTCTGTTACGCTTTTTTCGCTTGTGGCTGAGGTAAGCTGGGATTTAGAATGGATCGTTTCGCTAGGATTTATCGCGGTAATTCTTGTGCTTGGCTTACTCGTTGAGCGATTGGGTAAGTCTCTTAAACAGACTTACGAAGAGAAAACACACTAAAAAGCTTCTATTGAGACAAACAACACAAAAACTCCATAATTCGTAAAAAATTTTCTTGACTCCTTGACAAGCGGATACTAATTTATTATCTTGCGAATTTTTGCAAACTGGTCGGTTCCATTAAAGGAGGAAAACGCTCGTGGTTCAAGAGAATAAACCCGCTTCCACTAGCCGTTATAGGAATCGCAGAAGCTTTGCTAAGATCCCTGATGTAATGGATGTTCCAAACCTTATCGCCATCCAAACCGAAAGTTTCAAAAACTTTATGGATGAAGGTTTAGCAAACGCTTTTGCCGACATTAGCCCCATCGAATCCAACACCAAAGACATGTGTGTTGAGTTTGGTAAACATGAATTTGGGGAGCCTAAATACAGCGTTGATGAATGTAAGATTAAAGACGTATCGTATCAAGCACCCTTATTCGCTGAGATTCGTTTTATCAATCGCGAAACAGGCGAAATTAAAGAGCAAGAAGTATTCATGGGTGATTTCCCGCTCATGACTCCACGTGGTACTTTTATTATTAATGGTACTGAGCGTGTTGTTGTTTCTCAGTTGGTTCGCTCTCCTGGTGTGTATTTCTCAGCAGAGCCTGATAAGACCTCTGATAAGACAATCTATAATGCCAAGATTATTCCATCACGTGGTGCTTGGCTTGAGTTTGAGACTGACAAGCGTGATATTTTGTCAGTTCGTATTGACCGTAAGCGCAAGCAGCCTGCAACACTTTTGTTACGCGCACTTGGTCTAGCTGAGACTCGTGAGGAGATCATCGAGTTATTGGGTGACTCAGAGATGGTCATTCGCACGCTTGATCGTGATCCAGCAACGACTAAAGAAGAGTCTTTAATTGAGCTTTATCGTCGTTTCCGTCCCGGTGAGCCTCCTACGATCGACTCAGCACGTACCTTACTTGATGGTTTGTTCTTCAATCCACAACGGTATGACTTGGCTCGTGTAGGTCGTTATAAGATCAACAAAAAGCTTGGTTTCTCTCCTGATAATGAGTCTTCTACCCTTACTAAAGAAGACATCATTGAGACCATGCGCTACATTGTTGCTTTGCATGATGGAGAAGAAGGCGTACAGGTTGACGATATTGACCACTTTGGTAATCGTCGTATCCGTACCGTTGGTGAGTTGATTCAAAACCAGTTCCGTATTGGTTTGTCTCGTATGGAGCGTGTTGTTCGTGAACGCATGTCCATGCAGGAGCCTGATGATATTACACCACAGAGCTTGGTGAATATCCGTCCTATCGTTGCAGCAATCAAAGAATTCTTTGGTTCTTCACAGCTCTCACAGTTTATGGATCAAACTAACCCTGCCGCCGGCATTACGCACAAGCGTCGTTTGTCTGCATTAGGTCCTGGTGGTTTGTCTCGTGAGCGTGCAGGCTTTGAAGTTCGCGACGTTCATACCTCTCACTATGGACGTATGTGTCCTATTGAGACGCCTGAAGGTCCAAACATTGGCTTGATTGGTTCTTTGGCGACCTATGCTCGTGTTAATCCTTATGGCTTTATTGAGGCACCTTATCGTCGTGTTATCGACGGCAAAGTAACTGATGAAGTTGATTATCTTACCGCTGATGAGGAAGAGAACTACACCATTGCTCAGGCAAATGAGCTTTTCAATCCTGAGACACGTGAGTTTGGTCGTTTTGATAACGAGGGTAACTTCGTTAAAACTACCCGCGTGCTTTGCCGTATGAAAGATCAATCAACAGGCGTCTTCGGTGAGCCTGGTGAAGTTTCACCTGAGCAAGTTAACTACATGGATGTATCTCCGCGTCAGATTACCTCCGTTGCAACTTCGCTTATTCCGTTCCTCGAGCATGACGACGCTAACCGTGCTTTGATGGGTTCAAACATGCAGCGCCAAGCTGTGCCCCTGCTTCGTCCCAATGCTCCTTTGGTTGGTACCGGTATTGAGCATCGTATTGCGGTTGACTCTGGTGAAATCCTTGTTGCTCAAAACGCAGGTGTTGTTGACTATGTTGACGGTCAGACTATTATTGTTGAGCGCAATGATGGTGAATATGATGAATATCTCATTCCTAAGTTCCAGCGTTCAAATCAGTCAGGCTGCATGAATCATAAGCCTATTGTTCGTCCTGGTGATGTTGTTCAAGTTGGCGACGTTTTGGCTGATGGTCCTTCTTGCGATGGGGCAGAGCTTGCTCTTGGTCAAAACCTCATGATTGCTTATATGCCATGGGAAGGTTACAACTACGAGGACGCTATCATTGTTTCTGAGCGCGTTGTAGCTGAAGATCTTCTCACCTCAATTCATATTTCTGAGTATGAGATTGATGCACGTGATACTAAGCTTGGTCCTGAAGAAATTACGCGTGAAATTCCTAACATTTCTGAGGATATGATTTCTGATTTGGATGCAGATGGCATCATTCGCGTTGGCGCTGAAGTATTTCCAGGAGACGTTCTTGTTGGCAAGGTTACTCCTAAGGGTGAAACTGAGCTGACGGCTGAAGAGCGCTTACTCCGTGCAATTTTTGGTGAGAAGGCGCGTGAGGTGCGTGATACGTCCTTGAAGGTTCCTCATGGTTCAGGCGGACGCGTTATTTCTGTAACACGCTCTTCCCGTTTAGATGGCGATGAGTTAGCTCCAGGTGTTAATGAGCTTGTTCGTGTCTTTATTGCTCAAAAGCGTAAGATCCAGCAGGGCGACAAACTGTCTGGTCGTCATGGTAACAAAGGTGTTATTTCCCGTATCTTGCCTGTAGAGGATATGCCTTACTTGGCTGACGGCACTCCTATTGACGTTATCTTGAACCCCTTGGGTGTTCCTTCTCGTATGAATGTTGGTCAGTTGCTCGAATGCCACTTGGGTTGGGCCGCTAAATGGGGTTGGTCAGAAAATGATTCTGATGAGGTAGTAGAAGGCCCTATCCATGTTGCGACACCAATTTTTGACGGTGCAACTGAGGGTGAGATTTCTGATGTTATTGAGAAGGCCAATCGCAACCTTATCAATATCAATAAGGCCAAGTTTGGTGATAAGGCGCGCGTTGAGCTTGTTCCTCAGCTTTCTCGTACGGGTAAAACATGGCTCTACGATGGTCGTACGGGTGAGAAATTCCGTGAACAGATCACCGTTGGTCAGTCTTACATCTTGAAGTTGGGCCACTTGGTTGATGACAAGATTCATGCTCGTTCAACTGGCCCTTACAGCTTGATTACCCAGCAGCCTTTGGGTGGTAAAGCGCAGTTCGGCGGTCAGCGTTTCGGTGAGATGGAAGTTTGGGCACTCTATTCATACGGTGCATCAAATGTCTTGCAAGAGATTTTGACCGTTAAGTCTGACGATACATCCGGCCGTGTTAAGGCGTATGAGTCTATCGTTAAGGGTGAGACAATCCCTGCACCTGAAGTGCCTGAGTCATTTAAGGTATTGATTAAAGAAATGCGCTCCTTGTGCCTCAATGTTGAGCTTGAGGGTCACGAGCGCCAGACCATCGACGTGACTGAAAGTCATGAAGATGATGCAGTAGAAGAAACGCTTGATGCTGCGTTAGAGGAAGAAGCAAAGACTGAGTCTAACGATGAACTTTTAGGGTCCATCGCTGATGAACTTTCAAATTTGCTTGGTACCAATACAGCAGACGATTCCACCAACGACCTCATCGATATGGGGGAGGAGAACTAATCAATGAGCGAATTCGATGTAAATAATTTTGACGCAATTCGCATTTCTCTTGCGAGTGCTGAAGATATTCGCGGTTGGTCTCGCGGCGAGGTAAAAAAGCCTGAGACAATCAACTACCGTACGTTAAAGCCAGAAAAAGATGGTTTGTTCTGCGAGAAGATCTTTGGCCCAACCAAGGACTGGGAATGCGCATGCGGTAAATATAAACGTATCCGTTTCAAGGGTATTGTATGCGAGCGCTGCGGTGTTGAAGTTACCCGTTCTAAGGTTCGTCGTGAGCGTATGGGTCACATTGAGCTTGCCGCTCCGGTATCTCATATTTGGTACTTCAAAGGCTCCCCATCACGCTTGGGCTACCTTTTAGACATTGCTCCTAAAGAGCTTGAAAAAGTATTGTATTTTGCCTCTTCTATCATTACGAGCGTCGATAAAGAAGCACGCGATGAGGATATTGAAGAGTTGCGCGATGAGCTTTCTGCTGACTTGGAAGAGTTGGACGCAGAGCGCGATCGCCTGATTGAAGCAACTCGTCGTTTGAGCGTTGATTACGTTCCTGAAGAGGATGAATTTGTCGATGAAATAGATGATGACGAGCGCTTGTCCCCTGAAGAGGTTGAGGATGAGATCGCTGATATCTATGAGGAATTCAACGAGCGCAAAGCGCTTCGCAATGATGCGTTTGAGGCGTTCTTAAAGATTGAGCCTAAGCAGCTCGTTCCTGATGAGGCACTTTATCGTGAGATGCGCATGAACTACTCTGATTACTTCACGGGTGGTATGGGTGCTGAGGCAGTTCGTGACTTACTTGATGCTATGGACTTAGAGGCTGCTGCTGAAGAGTTACGTGAAGTAGTTGCAACGGGCAAAGGCCAAAAGCGCACTAAAGCTATTAAACGCTTGAAAGTAGTGGATGCGTTCTTGCATTCAAATAACAAGCCATCAGATATGATCTTGGATGTTATTCCTGTTATTCCACCTGATCTTCGTCCTATGGTTCAGTTAGATGGTGGTCGTTTTGCAACATCTGATTTAAACGACTTGTATCGTCGTGTCATTAATCGTAATAATCGCCTAAAGCGCCTTCTTGATTTGGGCGCTCCTGAGATCATTGTCAATAACGAGAAGCGCATGCTTCAAGAAGCGGTTGACTCGCTCTTTGACAATGGTCGTCGCGGTCGTCCGGTAACCGGTCCTGGTAATCGTCCTTTGAAGTCTTTGTCCGACATGCTCAAAGGTAAGCAAGGTCGTTTCCGCCAGAACTTGTTAGGTAAGCGCGTTGATTATTCTGGTCGTTCCGTAATTGTTGTTGGTCCTAATTTGAAGCTCCATCAGTGCGGTCTTCCTTCTCAAATGGCGTTAGAGCTCTTTAAGCCTTTTGTTATGAAGCGCTTAGTTGAGCTTGAATATGCAGCTAATATCAAGGCAGCAAAACGCGCTGTTGATCGTGGTGCAAGCTATGTTTGGGACGTTTTAGAAGAAGTTATTACCGAGCATCCTGTTCTTTTGAACCGCGCACCAACCTTGCATCGTTTGGGTATTCAGGCATTTGAGCCAGTACTCGTTGAAGGTAAGGCAATCAAGCTTCATCCTTTGGTATGTACTGCGTTTAACGCTGACTTTGACGGTGACCAAATGGCTGTTCATGTACCGCTAGGTAATGAGGCACAGGCAGAAGCACGTGTTTTGATGCTTTCTGCAAACAACATCAAGAGTCCTGCTCATGGTCGTCCTTTGACGGTACCTACTCAGGATATGATTATTGGTTTGTATTACTTGACTGCTGCTCGTGATGGCTTCCCAGGAGAGGGTCGTGCCTTCATTGATTTTGAAGACGCCATGAATGCCTATGATGCACGTGCTGAACTTGATTTGCAGGCTAAGATCTGGGTTCGTCTGAACAAGGATACTCAAGTTGCAACTTCGTTTGGTGTCTTTGAAGAGCACAAAGCGGGTGAGCGCATTGAGACTACTGTCGGACGCATTACCTTTAATAACGTATTGCCTGAGGATTATCCGTATCTCAACTATGAGATGAACAAGTCTGAGATCTCTCGCCTGGTTGAGGATTGCTGTAACCGTTACACGACCTCAGAAATGGAGCCTATCCTGGACGGTTTGAAGTCTACTGGCTTCCATTACGCTACACGTGCAGGTGTTACCGTATCGGTTTACGACGCAACTATTCCTCCTAACAAGGCATCTATTCTTGAAGAAGCAGACAAGAAGGTTGCTGCAATTGATGAGGACTATGAATTAGGCTTGATGTCTAATGATGAGCGTCATAAGCAGATTGTTGATATCTGGAATGCTGCCAACGAAGAAGTTGGTGAAGCAATGGCGGCGAACTTTGATAAGTTTAACCCCATCTACATGATGGCATTCTCAGGTGCTCGTGGTAATATCAAGCAGATTCGCCAGCTTGCTGGTATGCGTGGTTTGATGTCTGACCCTCGTGGTGAAATTATTGACCGTCCTATTAAGGCAAACTTCCGTGAAGGCCTTTCTGTTTTGGAATACTTTATTTCAACGCATGGTGCACGTAAGGGTCTTTCTGATACCGCACTTCGTACGGCTGACTCTGGTTATTTGACTCGTCGTCTTGTTGATGTTGCTCAAGATGTTATTGTCCGTGAGATCGACTGCGGCACAACTGATGGTGTTCCAACGCCTTTGATTGATGAGAAGGGTAAAGTTGATGAGCAGCTTATCGGTCGCTGCCTAGCTGAGTCAGTGGTTAATCCCACTACGGGTGAAATCTTAAAAGAAGCAGGAGAGTATATCTCTTCTCGTGATGATCTTCTCACTTTTGCTGATGCTGGTGTTGAAACTATTGTGTATCGCTCAATTATGACCTGTCATTCAGATCATGGCATTTGCCAGAAGTGCTATGGTTGGGACTTGGCAACGTCTCGTCCTGCCAATATTGGCACGGCTGCTGGTATTATTGCGGCGCAGTCCATTGGTGAGCCAGGTACTCAGTTGACCATGCGTACATTCCATACCGGTGGCGTTGCAGGTGAAGATATTACTCACGGTCTTCCTCGCGTTACTGAGCTTTTTGAGGCACGTAAGCCTAAGGGCCAGGCGGTTCTTGCAGATATTGCGGGTACCTTGCAAATTTCTGGTGATAAACAGAACAAGACACTCACGATTCATGATCAAGAAGGCAATATTCGTGAATACGTTGTTTCAGCACGTGCTCAGATGCTTCCTGGTGTTGTAGATGGTTGTGAAGTTAAGGTTGGTCAGCAGTTAACCAAGGGTAGTGTTAACCCCCATGACTTGCTGCGCTTGACTGATCCTAATACGACCTTGCGCTACATTGTTGATCAGGTTCAAGATGTATATGTTTCTCAGGGTGTAGATATTAACGACAAGCATATCGAGGTTATCGCTCGTCAGATGCTGCGCAAGGTTGCCGTTCTTGATCCAGGCGATTCTGAGTATTTGCCCGGTCGTCAGGTCAACCGTTTTGAGTTTGAAAAGGTTGCAAATGACCTTGTGCTCGAAGGTAAGAATCCACCGATCGGTCAACCGCTCTTGTTAGGTATCACCAAAGCATCTCTTGCTACGGATTCCTTCTTGTCCGCAGCATCGTTCCAAGAAACCACTAAGGTTCTTACCGACGCTGCTATTGAGGGCAAGGTTGATACGCTTCAGGGTCTTAAAGAAAACGTTATTATTGGTAAACCTATTCCTGCTGGTACTGGTCTTCGTACCTACAAAGATGTTGCGCTTACGTACAAGGGTGTACCGGTATCTAAGGTTGACAATGATCGTCTACCTGATTCTGCACCACAAGCGTTGCGTGATATTGAAGAATTATTGCCACAGCCTCAAGATTGGTCGCTTGATGGTGATTATTTAGGCGCTGGTTCTGATTATGCGAGCTATTTTGCTTCTATTACCGCTGGATATCGTGCAAGCAACCTTTCTGATGAAGAAGCACGTTTGTACATCTATGATGACCTAGGGGTATCTCAGCGCTGGGCTAATAAGTTCTCTGAGGCCGGCATTGAAACCGTAGCGGATTTGGTTGGCCATACGGAAGATGAGTTGTTGCGCATCGAAGGAATTGGCACTAAAGCTATTGAGGAACTCAAAGCAGGACTTGAAGCACGTGGTTTGTCTCGTGTGATTGAAGATGATTTAAGTGCTTCGCGTGATGATGTAAGTCAGCTTCTTGATATGGTCTTTTCGCCAGACGACACCGTCTTGATCGGTGGTGATAAACCAGCTACCTTCAACACCGATGGTGAAGATATGCTCGGTGAGGCACTTCCGCCGCGTTCGTATCAGCGCAACTTAGAGGAGCTTGATGCGTTGCTTAATCAAACAAGTGATTTTGGCTTCTCATTCTTGTCTGAAGATGAACAATCTTCAAATTCGGATGAAGATACTGACCAAATCGGTTAAGGTGTAGAGCGATAAGAGGAAGCAAGTCTTATTGTTTATTACTTGATCGTTATAGCAAGCGCGCCCTCTCGTCATGAGAGGACGCGCTTGTCTTATATGAAGGCGAGTTAGCTATGGGTTCATTTTTATTTAAAGATATAACAGCCATTGATGGCACGGGCTGTGTGCGTGAGCATGCTTGGGTCGGAATTCGTGATGGGAAAATTGCTTGGATTGCACAAAATCCTGATGAGCAAACGCAACAAGCACAGATGACCTTAAACGCGTGGGATGAAGTGTACGATGGGCGCGGACGCGTGCTGATGCCAGGTTTTTATAATGCGCATGCGCATGTGCCTATGACGCTGCTGCGCGGCCGAGGAGAGGGACTGGCGCTAGATGCCTGGCTCAATCAGGCAATTTTCCCTTTTGAGGATCATATTGATCATGATGCAGCATATTGGGCAACACAACTCGGTATTGCGGAAATGGTTCGTTTCGGAACAGTTTCTTTTTCTGATATGTATTACCATTCTGATGCGCGCGCTCAAGCGATCATCGAAAGCGGTATTAAGTGTAATCTAGGTCACAGCATTGTATGTTTTGATCAAGATGCTTCGTTTGAAGATCTGCCTGCATATGCCATCATGAATCATCTTCTTGAAGCTTATCATGGTGTTGCCGATGGGCGACTTTTAGTTGACGCCAATTTGCATGCTGAGTATACATCCACGCCACGTGTTGCTCGTGGTCTTGCTCGTTATGCGCGTGAAAACAATCTTCGTATGCAAGTGCATGTTTCTGAAACCGCTTCTGAGGTGGCGGGGTGTAAAGAACGACACGGAGGGGTAACGCCCGTTCGTTATCTTGCAGATTGTGGCATATTTGATACCCCCGCAACCGCAGCCCATTGTGTTTGGCTTGAAGGCGATGATGTTCAGATTTTGGCTGATCATAGCGTGTTTGTTGCTGCTAATCCGGCATCAAATGCAAAGTTAGGATCAGGTATTGCTGATCTTGATGTTATGGCGCAGGCAGGTGTAACCATTGCTCTTGGTACTGATGGGGTTGCATCTAATAACAACCACGACATGCATCGCAGTATGTATTTAATGGCGCTTCTTCAGCGTGCGCGAGCTTGCGATCCTGTTGGTTTTTCACCAAGCGAGTTGGTTGCGATTGCAACGCATTGTGGTGCAATCGCTCAAGGACGTTCTGACTGTGGCATTCTTGAGGTGGGCGCACGAGCAGATTTATGTGTGTTTAATTTTGATACGGTATGGGCTCAACCTATCCAAAATTACTTCACTAATCTGGTGTATTCAGTTGAAGGGCAAGATGTTTTACTTACCATGGTTGATGGCGTTGTAGTGTATAACGATGGGGAATATCCTACGATTGACGTGGAGCGTGCGGTAGCTGAGACGAACCGTCATCGCGCAAAGATATTAGGACTACTCGCCAATGACTAATTAGCGCTACAATAGTGCACGCACAAAAACACGTATAAGGATACGGCATGAAAATTTACTATACGCCTGGTGAGCAACCTGCCTCCCAAATTGGAGATGCACTTGATGCACTAGGGAAAACGATTGCGGATCGCGCCAATGCTGGTAATGAAAGTTACACCCATCGCCTGTTAACGGGCAATCTTGATGATTTACTAAAAAAGATAAATGAAGAGGCACTCGAGAGTGCTCTTGCAGCAAAAGACTATGCGCGTATAAGCGAGGTAGGTACTGCTGAGGAGATCTCGCATGAGCAAGATCATTTGCGCTATGAAGCAGCTGATGTGATCTATCATTTGTTGGTTTTGATGGAGCGTTGTGGAATCTCTCTTGAGGAACTCGCCGCTGAATTAAATGCGCGTATGACTCAAGAGGAGCTAGCTAATCGTGGTGGTATTGCTTTGCTTGATTCGGCGTATATTAATCGCGGACATCACGTTGAAAAATAATTGATTGTTATACATGAGCACTTGGAATCTTGTTAGATTCCTAACCGTGCAAGGAGTACTAAACATCTTCTTGGCATGGGGTGTAAAACATACCTAAGGAAAGTTGTAGACGATGGCAAAATTATTTGGAACCGATGGAGCACGTGGTGTTGCCAATCAAGAACTTACGTGCGACATTGCGTTTGCTCTGGGGCAGGCTGCGGTAACGTTGTTGGGGAAGACACTTGTTGTAGGGCGTGATACTCGTATTAGTGGAGATATGCTTTTTTCTGCATTGTCAGCGGGTATTATGAGCCGTGGTGGTACTGTGCTTGACGCCGGCATTATTCCAACACCAGGTGTGGCGTATTTGTGCCGTGAGCTCTATGCAGCAGGGGGTGTTGTTATTTCTGCATCCCATAATCCTCCCGAGTACAACGGTATTAAATTCTTCGATGCCCAAGGTTTTAAGCTTGATGAGGAAACAGAAAAAGCATTTGAAACATTTGTTGAAAACAAGGAGAGTCGAGAACTTCCACCAGTAGGTGGTGATGAAGTTGGCACGATTATTCCTATTGAAAACGCTTGTGATCTCTATATTGATCATGCTATAGCTCTCGTACGCGCAGCCGGGATTGATTTTTCTCAGTTTAGTATTGCTCTTGATACTGGACATGGGGCGGCATCACTTACAACAGCGCGTGCACTTGAGGAGCTTGGTGCAAACGTATGCGTTATTAACGATGATTTTTCTGGTGTTGACATTAATGTCGCATGTGGATCTACACACCTTGAGCCCTTGCAGGAACTTGTCGCCGAAATGGGTGCTGATGTGGGTATTGCGCATGATGGAGATGCTGATCGTGTCATGTTCGTTGATGAGAACGGTGCCGTTATCGATGGTGATGTGGTTGAGGCGGTCTGTGCGCTTGATCTTAAAGCACGCGGTGAGCTTGCTTGCAACACAGTAGTGTCTACGGTTATGTGCAACCTTGGCTTTACAAAAGCTATGGAAGCTGCGGCTATTGATGTGAAGCAAACTCAGGTGGGAGATAAGTATGTTCTTGCGTGTATGCGTGAAGGTGGCTTTAGCCTTGGCGGTGAGCAGTCTGGCCATATGATTTTTTTGGAGCACAATTCAACGGGTGATGGTTTGATTACTGCTTGCATGTTCCTTTCGGCTGTAGTGCGTGCCCAGAAGAAGGTTTCTGAAGTCGCTGCCGTAATGCAGCGGTTCCCACAAGAGTTAATAAATGTCAAAGTCGCAGATAAGCATGCACTCGAAGGTAACGAGGCCATTGCGACTGCCATTACGCAAGAGGAGCGCGCGCTCGGTTCTAATGGGCGTATTTTGGTGCGTCCATCAGGAACAGAGCCGCTTGTGCGTGTCATGGTGGAAGCTCAAACTGAAGAAGAAGCCTATGCGATTGCTGCGCGTATTGCTGCTGTGATTGAAGCTGAGTTGGGAACTGTCTAAGGCATCTCGTCATTTACCGGCGACAAAACTCCCAAAATGCAACTGAACTTGCACAGGCAACATTAAGTGAATCAACTGAGTGAGCCATAGGAATAATGACCGCATAATCGGACTGATCAATGGTGATTTGTTCTAATCCTGCGCCTTCATTTCCCAAGATGAGGGCGCTTTTATTTTGTTTGGGTAAGCGTGGGTCATCAAGCGCATAGGCAGATTCAGTAAGGGCAAGCGCAAAGGTGGTAAACCCAAATTGATGGAGTAAGGGAAAGAAGGATTCGGTCCATGATGTTCCTTTGGATGCGCTAAGACGGGTCCAGGGAACCTGAAGGGCGGCACCCATCGATACGCGTAACCCCCGACGGTAGAGCGGGTCATAACAGGTTGGGGTTATGAATACCGCATCAACATTCAGAGCGGCGGCTGAACGAAACAAGGCTCCCATATTGGTGTAATTGTTGATGTTCTCAAAAATGGCGATGTGGTTGGCGTGTTCTAAAAGCGCTTCAGGGCAAGAAAGGGGCTTGCGATAAAATGCCATTAGAGGACCTTTGGTAGTATGATAACCGGTAATTGCTTGGAGTGTTGGGGTGTCAGTAATAACAAAGGGAACGTTGGGGTGGCTTTGCTCCATTTCCTCTACAAGATCCTGGTTTTGGTGTAACCAGCTAGCATCCATAATGCCGGCAAAAGGTTGATAGGCTTGCGCAAAGGCTCGATCGATTACTTTTCGTGATTCTGCGATAAAAACCCCATCGCCAAGAGATGTCTTTTGATCTTTTATGTAATTAGTTGTAAAAGAATTGCTCTCATAGCCTAGGACATCGCTCGCTAGGACATTGTTCGCTGACGTGTTGCTTGTCTTGTTGTTAGCCTTGTTCAATACGTGTTCCAGTCCAAAAAGCTGTTTCGGATCACAAAGCTCAGAATCGGTATATGAGGTAAAAACGTTTAGCTGTGGATAGGCTGTAAGCAAAGCAGCAGCAGAGGTTGATGAGGTAGATGTATGGTTACTTGGAGTAGTCATATCCGTATTAAAGCACGTTTAAGGCGTTCATGTTCACAGAACCACCACCAATGCTGCAAGAAGTGGGGTTGCTGTGATACACTTTTACGCTGCGTAATTAAAAGAATATAGTCGTTTGTCCGGCTACACTCTTTGAACTGATATGCTCTGTGGTGTTTTGTAACTGCAGTGCGATGATAGCAAGGAAGGTAGGCATCTATGTCAGGCCACTCAAAATGGGCAACAACCAAACATCGTAAAGCTGCGCAGGACGCAAAGCGTTCAGCACTCTTCTCTAAGCTTTCTCGTAATATTACGGTAGCGGCAAAAGAGGGTGGCGACCCTAATCCTGACAACAATGCTTCTTTGGCAGCTGCTATTGATAAGGCAAAGAGTTACTCATTACCTAAAGATAAGATTAAAACTGCTATTGATAAGGCATTTGGAAGCGGCAAGGATGCTGCTAACTATGAGACTGTAGTTTATGAAGGTTATGGTCCTTGTGGTATTGCAATTTATTGTGAGGCTCTAACTGATAATCGCAATCGTACTGCTGCTGATGTGCGTGCTGCATTCAATCATCATGGTGGCAACTTAGGTACCTCAGGATCTGTTGCGTTTCAATTTGAACGCAAAGGTGAGATCTTAGTCGAAAAGGTCATTAAAAGCGACGACAAAAAAGTTGCTGATAAAGAGAATGCCGTTGATGAGGATGAGTTCATGATGGCTGTCGCTGAGGCCGGCGGTACTGATTATGAAGATGCTGATGAAGAGTGGGTAGTTTATACCGCTCCTTCTGATCTTATGGCTGTAAAGAATGCTTTAATTGAACAGGGTATTGAAGTTAAAGGTGCTGATTTTACTATGGAGCCAACTACTCCAACTGCTGTATCAG
>CAJMOJ010000028.1 GCA_905215035.1 uncultured bacterium | reverse complement strand
CCAATAGCCCCCTCAATAAACCCTTCAGCATCCGTTTCTGTTCCATCTTCATCAATAAACACTAATACACAGGCAAAGCGTGCCGTACGCCTCTCATCAGGCACATCTTGCAACTCGGAAAGCAGTTTTGCATTATTAGCTGCATCATTGCCATCTTCACCCGCATAACGAGAAGAAAAGACGCCAGGAGCGCCATCAAGCGCATCAACAATAAGACCTGAATCATCGGCCAACACTGCGCATCCCGTTAGATCATGTACAGCCCGAGCCTTAATACGAGCATTTTCTAAAAAGGTAGTTCCCGTTTCGTCAGGATTAGAAACTATTCCTGCCTCTTTTAAGCTCTTAAACTGCCACCCCTCAAACCGAAGCGCTGTTTCAATTTCTTCTACTTTATGCGCGTTATTAGTAGCAATAATCACTTCTTTGGTCATAGCTCTTGCCTCGCCTCTAATCCTTATCTTGTTGAGCGTATTGAGCATTATCAAAAGAAACATGCTCGAGGTTTTGTATGGGAAAACGCAACACGCGTGTACCAAATGTCCGGAAATCTTCTAGATCCTCACCTGATGAAAAGAACCGATAGGTAGGCTCATGGTCTAGCTCGCATGCAATGCCACGGCGTGCTAGTAAATCAGCGCAATCTCGCGCCACCTCTGTTGCAGAAGAGACCAATACCACACGCGTTCCCATAATCCCCCCAATAAGAGTTTTGAGAAGCGGAAAATGAGTACACCCCAATACAAGCGTATCGACCTCACAACGCTTCAAGGGATCAAGATAATCGCGAGCGATCTCTTGGAATTCGGGACGAATATAGACTTTTGAAGCAAGCGACGTATAGTTTTCGATGGGTCCTTTTGCCATCTGGATGCCAAGTTCTGCAATCTCTACAAAACGTGGCGTTGCTGTCGAAAACACCGTGATGCCTGAATCAATGTTTCTAATTGCGTGAGTATAAACCTCAGATTCAACGGTTCCTTTCGTGGCGATAACCCCTACCCGTCGATTGATGGTGGCGCGTGCTGCCGCACGTGCTCCAGGCTCAACAACACCAATAATAGGGATAGAAAAAAGACTTTGTGCAGTTTTAAGACCTGCTGCTGTTGCCGTATTACACGCAATCACAATCATCTTAACGCCACGATCAACAAGCCACTGACAAATCTGAATTACAAAACTTTCAACTTCCGCAATAGAGCGCGGGCCATAAGGGCAATGTTGTGTATCACCAACATAGACAATTGATTCATTAGGAAGCGCCTTCATAATCTCACGCGCAACAGTTAAACCGCCAAACCCAGAATCAAAAACACCAATAGGGGCATTATTCCACGTGCCTTCACGTGTGCCTAGAATACCTTCTTCTTGGGTTCCATAAAAACGATATGGTTTCTGTATTTGAAAAGCCTCATCGGCCATATATATGGTCACCTTCTTACCCTTAGCTATACAACACGCTTAGCTATGGGTAATCATACAAGTTCCTTTAGGAAGATTATCATAGAACCATTTTGCATCCGTAATTGATAAATTGATGCAACCATGAGATCCGTTAGTCTTATAACGTTCTCCCCCAAACGATGATTGCCAGGTAGCATCATGAAAGCCAATAGAATTACGAATAAAGGGCATCCAATACGAAACGTGAGTTTCATAATCTTTTTCACCATTAGGTTTATATCCAACAAGCGTAGACGGCGACTGCTTATCATTCAAGAAATACACTCCCTCAGGAGTAGCGCGCCCATCGCGTGGTAGACCAGATACAAAATTGCACTCATACAAAAGATTATCTGACGCATCATAATAGCGCGCATGTTGCTCTGATAAATCAATGTCAACATAAGCACCCCAGTCGCGTTTTCCTTGTCCGTTATAAACGTTAGCAGATTGACTTACCGGAATATCAATTGCAGCAAAATTAGCAGCGGTAATTTGATTAACGATATCTTGTGCTAAATTGGCCGTATCAACATTCCATCCAAACGACCCGCCCGATACTGTTACCGCTTTCCCATCAGCACGAGTATAACTACGCGTTGTCCCAACCGTATTGAGCTGCGTTGCAAGACTATCAGCCCACGCTTGCACTTTATCAACAGCAATGCTTGGCATCAACGCATCGTCAAGGGTAAGCCAGCTGCCAATAAGGTCTTTAGTTACTGTTCCTGCCTGTACTGATCCATTCAGAGTCAGAGCAATCGTACCTCCAACAAAACCATTTGCTTTATCTAGTGCTGCAGGAAAACGCTCATCAGTCGATAAGATAGTAGGTTTAATGAGATCATCATCTGTCACTTCACAGGTTTCAATTAAGGATTTAATACATTCCTCAATTTGTGTGAGTAAGACATTTCCGTCAATTTGTGAACCATACACCTCTTCTTGAACTGCACATGACCCCGCATCAGGATCATAAACAATAGTCGCATTAACAGAAGCAGGAACCGTCTCGTTGTATGCCGCAACTGCTTGCTGAACAATCTTTGTTAATGCCTCTTGATTATACATAGTGGTAATAACATCAGATGCATCATGATCAACAAGGATTTCAAACGGCCATGCCCAGTAGTTTTGGTGCAAACATGCATCGATCGCAATCTTATTTTCATCAATAGCGATACCAGCTTCTTCTTTGGTAATCTGAAGAGAAAAGCCTTTTCCTTCAACTGACAAAACATAATTATCCGCTTTGTCTTTAATGTAATGAGCAAAGTCATCAGTAGACTTAAGGGATAAGCTATTTTGTCCAATAATAGTATTGGGGAAAAAGTGATTTGAGAAAAAATATGCACCCGCACCATACACAATGATCAATACCGCAACAACTACTCCAACAATAGCAAGGGTTTTCTTTTGTTTTGCAGTAATAGTCATAGTTATTGATCAGTTCTTTCTTATCTTAAAAGATTTATAGTACAAAAAACCAATGCACATCCATCTGTGTTTTCAGATTGTATCAGGTCGCTTATTACTTAGTGCGACCATATCGTACCAAGGTATATAATCAGCCCTCTTCAGGTTTATGCAGTATAAATAGGCTCTGCACGATTTCGTTAGATTTTCTCCATATTTCTAACGAAAAATGGTCGAATCGTAAATAGATTTGACAGATTATAAAGTCAGCGTAGAATAAGCATTCCTTTGACAACTAAATATCTTTTATGGGGGCGACTGGTTTCGACATGGTAAGTCCAATACGAAGAGCAGGTCGTGGTCTCCTCGCCACGTTAAACAGGGGTACCGTCAAGTTAATTGGCAAAACTCAAAACAACAACCTCGCTTTAGCTGCTTAATTGTAGCCCGAGGTGTCAAACCATATGCATTTCCCTGGCATTGGGGCGATATCATTTTTAAGGGAATGCCGCTCAATACGTAGCCAGTATGATTGAGCATAAGCCTGAACTGACTAGAATAGATTTAGCCTGTCGGTGGGCAGGATCTATTTGAAGCTTAACCATTGACTAAGCCTGTAGCGCTTCGTTGCAGATTTAGTATGGACCGGAGTTCGATTCTCCGCGCCTCCACCATAGGAGAATTACACGAACTCCCACTTCGGGAGTTCGTGCTATTTATACCCAGCTTCACCTTAAAGAAGTATACGGACTCCCCATGCTGAGAGTCCGTTTTTTTGTTTATCCATACTCCATAAACTGCTCTATAACTATAAAAACACCCCACGAGTGGGGTGTTTTTCACTTCACTACTATTACGTTTTGATAGTGTATTTAATTCTTAATTCATTGATTGTTGTCCATAACGAATAGACTCAGTAGGACAAACACGTAAGCATCCAAAGCAAACATAACATTCATCTTTTGTCCATACCGGTTCGCAATGCTCTAGTTTGATAGATTCCGCAGGACAAACTTCAGCGCACTTTCCGCATCCAATACAAAACTTATCGACAGTAAAATTATTTGTCTTAGTGATTTTTCCTGATTCTACTCGACTAAAAAGCTTTGCTGCGCTTTTCTGTAACGCTGCCATATCCTACACCCTCCATTCTCAAAACAAGACCTGATAAATGAACATATTTAGGATAAAACAAAAGCGTCCTTGTTCAACAAAAACAAGGACGCCGATGTATAGGATTTTGGTTATAAGTTACTAATGCGTTTCTATCAATAGTAATTTACTAGGATTTATACCCTACCTTACTTGCCCAAAGCAGCCTGAGCAGCAGCCAAGCGAGCAATCGGCACACGATACGGTGAGCAGCTAACATAGTCGAGACCGATCTTATTGAAGGTCTTAACTGAATCAGGATCTCCACCGTGCTCGCCGCAAACGCCGCAAACAATGTCAGGATTACCCTTATGGCCAAGTTCAACACCCATATCAACCAAACGTGCAACACCTGGATCGATAGTTGCAAAGGGGTTGTAGGGCAAAATGCGCTCATTGAGGTAATCAGAAACAAACTCAGCCTCAACATCATCACGAGAGAAGCCAAAGGTGGTCTGAGTAAGGTCATTGGTGCCAAATGAGAAGAAGTCAGCAGCCTGAGCAATCTCATCAGCCGTGACAGCAGCGCGGGGAAGCTCAATCATGGTTCCAATAGGAATCTCAAGCTCTACACCCTCTTGTTCAGCGACCTCAGCAATAGTCTGCTCTGCTAACGCACGTAACTTATCAAGCTCAGGCTTAACAGAAACAAGAGGAATCATGATCTCTGGCTTAGGATCAAGACCTTGTTTCTTCAACTGCGCCATAGCCGTTGCGATTGCGCGAATCTGCATAACAGGAAGAATAGGATATTTAATCGCAAGACGAACACCTCGCAAACCAAGCATAGGATTTTGCTCTGCAAAGCCGTCAATCTGCTCCATAAGTTTGCGCTTAGCCGCAATCTCTTCCGCGTCAGCACCCGTTGCCTCAAGACGAGCAATTTCAACGTCAAGAGCACGAGGGCTCTCCAAGAACTCATGCAGCGGTGGATCAAGCAAGCGGACAATAACAGGTAGACCATCCATAGCCTTAAACATGCCAAGGAAGTCACCGGTCTGAGCCTCAAATAAATCAGCAACTGCTTTCTCGCGAATTGCAGGATCCTCGTTCAAGATAAAGGTTTGAATAATCTGCTTGCGATCGCCCAAGAACATATGCTCGGTACGGCAAAGACCAATACCTTGAGCGCCAAAGGAACGAGCAAGCTCAGCATCTTCAGGGTTGTCAGCATTAGCACGAACACCCATAGTACGAACTTCATCCGCCCATTCAAGGATAGTATCAAGATCGCCTGCAAGTTCAGGCTGAACAAGCTCAACAGCACCCATAACAACGATACCGGTTGTACCGTCGAGAGAAATCATATCGCCTTCGCGAATAACTAGATCAGTACCTGCGATAGTTGCTTGTTTTGCTTCAGCATCAATCTTCAATGCGTCAACGCCGCAAACACAAGGTGCGCCCATACCACGAGCAATAACAGCAGCGTGAGAAGTCTTACCGCCATGAGAAGTCAAAATACCTTCAGCAGCAATCATACCTGCAAGGTCATCAGGAGTTGTTTCCCAGCGAACCAAAACGGTCTTGCGACCCTCTTCTGCAGCAGCAACAGCAGCCTCAGCAGAAAATACTGCTTCACCAACTGCGGCACCAGGAGAAGCGTTTAAACCGCGAGCGACAACGTCATACTCGGCGTTAGTGTCAAATTGAGGATGCAAGAGCTGGTCGAGTTGCTCAGGATCAACACGAGTTACTGCCTCTTCTTTGGTGATAAGGCCCTCATTTACCATTTCGATTGCAATATGGAGCGCTGCAGCAGCGGTACGTTTACCAACACGAGTCTGAAGCATCCAAAGCTTACCTTGCTCAATAGTAAATTCGATATCACACATATCACGGAAGTGATTCTCAAGAATGGTAAACACCTGCTCAAGCTCACGACCAGCCTCTTCAAGACCTTCAACGTGCTTCAGATCAGCGATAGGTGAAGTATTGCGAATACCAGCTACAACGTCTTCACCTTGAGCATTGACAAGATAGTCACCGTAAAACTCTTTTTCACCATTTGCAGGATTACGAGTAAATGCAACACCAGTAGCAGAGGTCTCACCTTTGTTGCCAAAGATCATAGACTGAACATTTACTGCAGTGCCTAAGTCATCGGAGATTTTGTTCTGCTTACGATAAAGCGTAGCACGCGGATTGTTCCAAGAACCAAACACTGCTTCAATTGCCAATTGAAGCTGCACATCAGGATCCTGTGGGAACTGTACGGTTCCATCAACAACAAGCGAAGGATACTCATCGGCAGATACATTCTCACTAAAGATCTGCTTAAACTCACTTACAAGCTGTTGGAGGTCTTCTGCGGTAAGTTCAGTATCCTCATCAACACCACGATCCTGCTTCATGAGATTGATGGCATTCTCAAACAAATCACCATCAAGACCCATAACAACGTTAGAGAACATCTGGATAAAGCGACGATAAGAGTCCCAAGCAAAGCGAGGGTTTTCGGTCTGCTTAATCAAACCGTTGATTGACTGATCGTTCAAGCCTAAATTTAAAACAGTATCCATCATGCCAGGCATTGACATAGGAGCGCCAGAACGGACAGAAACGAGCAGAGGATCTTCTGCATCACCAATCTTTTTACCGATGCGGTTTTCAAGATCAAGACGATACTCTTCAATAGTATCTAAAACGCCTTCAGGCCAAGTATTGTCAGCATTTGCATATTCCATACAAGTCTGGCAAGAAATCGTAAATCCTGGAGGAACAGGAAGGCCAATGTTGGCCATTTCAGCAAGGTTTGCACCTTTGCCGCCGAGGATAGCTTTCATATCAGTGTTACCCTCAGTAACGTTATTGCCGTCTGCGTCTTTACCGAACGCATAAACGCGCTTAACTTGGTCAGTCACCATTTTCTCCTTAGACGATTTTCCTTAGCACACCCTTCAGTAGCAAACTGCTTCATTTTGGCCCTCTTAGTCAAAACGAAGCTGTTGAGGGTGAGCATTCTCATAATAACGCAAAATTTCCTGTGCGGTTTCTTCAATTGCGCGATTATCGGTTCGGATAACAATTGCACCTAAACGGCGCATATATGAGCGTGCATCTTCCAAATCTTGATACACATACTCTAAATCCGCGTATTTTGAGGCAACGTGAGCGGCTTTTCCAATACGCTTACGCCTAATATCAACGAGCGTCTCAGCTGATATCATCAGCCCAAACAGTCTGCTTGAATCCACTTCTTCGAGTTCTTTGGGAGGTTCAGTTTGGAAGTCGAGCGGCACATTGGCAACCTTGTACCCTTGCTGCGATAAATAAATCGAAAGCGGCGTTTTTGACGAACGTGATACGCCAATTAAAACAATATCTGCCTTAGTAAGATCTTGGGGATTTCGTCCATCATCATGCATGATGGTGAACTCCATCGCCTCAATTCTATGGAAATAAAACTCATTAACAGAGTGAAACTCTCCTGGTTTACCATTTGCTTTCTTACCTGTTACGCGCTCAATTGCCTGCACGGGCCCCGCCATAATATCCCATGCTTCAATTTGATCAGCATGGGATACAACATAGTCATTCATTACTTTGTGAAGCGTTTGATCGATAATCGTATAAAAAAGCAGCAAGCGCTCGCCGGGATGAATTTCGGCATAGCGCTCACATAGATTATCTAAAACTCGTTTGAGCATGTCGGCATTTTTAACACTGGGTAAAACTGCAACAGATGGATTATAAATTCCAAATGTTGCTGCAGCTGCGCGAGCAACAGTTTGCCCCGTCACACCTACCGAATCAGAAACGATATGAATTGTGGGCAAATCAGCAGTGGGGTCTCCGTGAAAAATCCATTGCTTCATTGCACACCTCCCTATTTGCTCAGCTGCGAGAAATCAGCAACATGCTCAAAGACTTGCACAAATCTATTGAGCAACGCCAATCTGTTTGCCCGTTTTTGAGGATCGTCATCCATAATCATAACTTCACTAAAGAACGTGTCGATGGGGTTTCTAAGATCTGCAAGCGACTGAAGAGCAAGCGCGTAATTATTGTCAGCAAGCGCTTTGTTTACGTTATCCTCAGCAGTAATAATTGCATCAAGCAGCATTTGTTCTTGCTGCTCTAAAAGAGACACTTCAATAGAAGAATCTCCCTCTTTATCACGCAAATTGTTAGCACGCGCAAAGGCAGTTGCCAAATCTTGCATTGCTTCAGGGATTTCATCACGCAGCGCTTCAAGAGCATGAGCGCGCTTTGAAATCTCAGCTGGTTCACTAATATGACAAGCAACAATTGCCTCAATTACATCAGAAGGCACGCCTTCGTCTTTCAAAATAACTTTAGTGCGCGTGATAAAGAAATCGATAATCTCAGCCTTAACCGCTGCTTTATCAAACATGATTTCTTGAGCATAAGAATCAAGCGCACAATCAATTGCATCCTCAAGCGAAACCGATAGCCCACCACGCAACATGGCAATAATACCTATCGCACTACGACGGAGAGCAAAGGGATCAGATGAACCTGAAGGGCCTTGGCCAATTGCAAACAAACCACAGATAGTATCTAGCTTATCAGCAAATGCCACAATTTTGCCCACTTCAGATTCAGGAGCATCATCACCAGCAAAGCGAGGCTGATAATGCTGGCCTATTGCTGTTGCTACTTGATCAGTTTCTCCAGCAGCTTGAGCATAATAGGCACCTATGATGCCTTGTACGGATGTGAATTCAACAACAGCACCCGTAACCAAGTCAGCTTTGCAAAGTTTTGCCGCACGAAGCGCATCATCGCGATCAATAGCAGAAAGACCCGCATCTTGCGCTAAGTGCTCGCACAAGACTTCAATGCGATGAGTTTTATCGAGCATGGTGCCCAATTTCTCCTGAAACACCACTTCAGAAAGACGATCAACATAAGCCTCTAGGGGCACTTTAAGATCCTCATCATAGAAGAACTTAGCATCATAGAGACGAGCGCGAACCACACGTTCATTTCCTTCAATAATGGTTTGCGCACACGCAGGATCACCATTAGATACCACCAAAAAATGATTAGTCAGTGCACCCGCATGATCATAAAGTGGGAAATAGCGTTGATGCATCAACATAGCATCAACAATAATCTCTTCAGGAACAGCTAAGAACTCTTCATCAAAGGTACCCAACAATACACTAGGATATTCAGCAAGATTGATAACCTCAACCAAAGTTTTTGCAGGTAATTCCGCCTTGAGCCCCGTTTGTTTTTCAACTGCAGCAACACCGTCACGAATCACCTGTTCTCGCTCTGCTTCAGCAGGAATGATGTAGGCTTTGCGCAAGGTGCTAATAAGATCATCAGCGGTTGCCACCTCAAAGGGACCCGGTGCCAAAAAACGATGGCCTCGTGTTGTGTTTCCTGCTTCAAGATCTGCATAGGAAAATGCGATTACCTCATTACCAAAAAGCGCCAACAACCAGCGCACGGGACGAGAAAATGTCTCATGTTCACTTCCCCAACGCTGTGACTTAGGCCACGAAATACCATGAATAATCTCATCAAGTACATCAGGCAAAAGCTCTTTAATCGCTTGTGCAGGAAGAGTGCGTTTGACATAGATATAACCATCTTCAACAACAATATCGGCAACGTCAGCCCCTTTACCGCGAGCAAAGCCGAGTGCTGCTTTTGTTGGCTCATTATTCTCATCAAAGGCAATCTTTACTGAAGGACCCTTAAAAACCTCTGATTTTTCTTCAGTAAACTCAGGAATATCATGCGCAATCACAATAAGACGACGAGGCGTATCATAAATTTCAATCTCGCCATGAGGAATACGTTTTGCTTCAAGGAGAGCAGGGACATCCTTTTTGAGCTGTTTAATAGCTGCCGATAAGTCAAATGCAGGAATTTCTTCCGTTCCAATTTCAAAGGCAAGTGTTGTTCCAGCCATTGTTGCTTACTCCCCTTCTCCACTTACATCAATACCAACTACCTGTTCCAAATATGATGCACAACACGCTTTTGCTAATGTACGTACGCGCAGAATGTAGCCCATGCGCTCCGTTGCAGAAATAACACCACGCGCATCAAGCAAGTTAAAAGCATGCGAACATTTCAAAACATAATCGTAAGCTGGAAGCGGCAGCCCTGCCTCAAGAGTGCGCAAGCATTCTGCCTCATAGCGATCAAACTCACCAAAGAGAAGATCGGTATCAGCAACTTCAAAATTATAGGCTGAGAATTCTTTTTCATTCTCTAAGAACACATCGCCATACGTAAACACGCTTCCATCAGCACCGCGTGACCACACAAGGTCATACACCGAATCGACACCTTGAATATACATAGCAAGACGTTCAAGGCCATAGGTGATTTCAGAAGGAACTGGATCGCACTCAAAACCGCCGACCTGCTGGAAGTACGTAAACTGCGTAACTTCCATGCCATTAAGCCAAACTTCCCAACCAAGGCCCCATGCACCAAGCGTTGGACTTTCCCAGTCATCTTCAACAAAGCGAACATCATGCGCTTCAACTTCAATGCCAATCGCACGCAATGAATTCAAATAAAGTTCCTGCACATTCTCAGGCGATGGCTTGATCAAAACTTGAAATTGATAATAATGCTGCATACGATTAGGGTTCTCACCATAACGACCATCAGCAGGGCGACGACAAGGTTGCACATACGCGCAACGCCAAGTGTCAGGACCTAAACTACGCAATGTTGTTGCAGTATGAAACGTACCAGCACCCACTTCATTGTCGTAAGGCTGCAAAATAACACATCCCTGCTCTGCCCAATAAGTCTGTAAAGCAAGGATAATTTCTTGAAATGTTAAAGGGTTTTCTTGTGAGGCTTGCTGAGTCTGCTGCGATTGAGCCACTACTCACTCCTTCTCTCTTACTCTAAAAGTCCAAAATGATCCAGTGGCCAATAGGTCACAAAAGCACGACCAAATACGCTCGACTCATTAATTGGTCCAAAATAGCGTGAGTCTGCTGAATTTAAACGATTGTCACCCATAACCCAAACCATGCCTTGCGGAACCGTGTAAGGGTATGAAATAGAAACGTTACTTGCTGTTGTCAAAGGATAGGTAGGTGCACCATTGGTGTAGGGCTCATTTTGCACAACCCCATCAATCACTACACTGCCATTCTGAAAATCAATTACTTGTCCCTCTGTTGCAATCACGCGCTTAATTAAAATACGTGAAGGAATTTGCGGATCCGAAAAAACAACAATGTCTCCTGGTTTAGGCTCACTCGCAAGATATGTTACCTTTTCTGCAAAAACTCGATCACCGGTTTGGATAGTTTGTTCCATGGATGCTGATGGAATCTGGAAGGGCTCCAAAACATACGTACGTATACGTTTCGTAGCAGCAAGGACTACAATCACCATAACGAGAATGCCAAAAAAACGCTTCAAAATACTTGGATTATGGTTCGTGGCGTGTTTGCCGGAATCCACAATGCATCCTTTCTCAAACTAGAACCAATACAAGGGGCTTAAGTATGTAGGTATCATAAACTATATTTATGATATGTCAGTGTGTAGTGTCGCTCGTGAGAGAAAATCTCTGTCTTTGGCAGTAAGTGAAGCCTTTTTTAGCAAGTCAGGTCGCCACGCTTGTGTACGTAATAAGCTTTGCTCATGACGCCATTCATTAATTTTGGCATGATGACCACTCAACAATATCTCAGGCACCTGCATTCCACGATAAATAGCAGGACGAGTATATTGCGGATACTCTAAAAGTCCGTCATGAAAGCTTTCATCCACACATGATGCCTCATCGCCTAAAACACCATCAATACGACGGACAACCGCATCAATAACAACCATCGAAGCAAGTTCTCCACTTGTTAATACATAGTCCCCAATAGACAATACACGATCTGCAAGGGTGTAAATACGCTCATCAAATCCTTCATAATGACCGCATAAAAAGAGAAGATGATCATGCTGAGCAAGTTCAAGAGTAATTTGCTCATTAAACTGTTCCCCCACAGGTGACATTGCTATCACATACGGCTTACTTGAGGCAGCAGCAAAAATATCATCGCATGCTTCAAACACAGGCTCACACTTCATAACAAGCCCTTGACCACCGCCATAAGGTTCATCGTCAGTAGTCCGATGCTTATCATGTGTCCAATCACGCAAATCATAAGCGCGAAATTCAAGGAGTCCTTTTTCTTGAGCGATACGCATCATTGACTCATTCATGACTGAGTCATAGCAATGCGGAAAAACCGAAAGCGTTTCAATAATCATTGCAGACTAAACCTCAAACAATCCCTGAGGAAGCTCCATAGTGATACGCTTTTTTTCTTCATCAATCTCAACAATGAAATCCTCAACTAATGGAACTAATGCACTATCTTTCTTTTTATCTTCTTGGGAATCGTTATCATTATTGCGACGAATAACCAAAAGAGGATGAGCAGGATTAGGCTGAACCTCATCAATAATTCCAAATTCTATTCCATCAGAAGAAACTAGATCAAAACCCACTAGGTCAAGTTCGTCACATTCATCCCAGCCGTCAGGCAAATCCTCTATACGCACCAAACAATAATGATCAATAAGCTGTTCTGCCATCGTTTGGTCAGTAATACCCTCGAAAAAGACTAGATTCTTAGCACCAATTTGCTTAATTTCGATCACCCGCGCACGGCGAGGCACGCGCAAAACAGGCGGCACAAAACATACTTCCATACCACATGAAAGCAAAAAAGGAAGACCTTTTGTGCCTACCACAAAAAGCCCTCCTTGCTTATTTTTTGCTCTATGAAGTTTAGCGACGATTGTCCACTCAGTCATTAGTCGATGAGCTCCACCTCAACGTAATACGCTTCGTTTTTAGAAGCAGCTGCGCGGCACAAGGTGCGAATAGCCTTTATAACACGTCCCTGACGCCCAATAACTTTTCCTGCATCAGATTCATTAACGCGAATCTCTACCAAGATTGTATCGTCATCAGTAAGTGAAGATGAAATGTCTAAATCTTCAGGGTAGTCTACTAAAGGCTCAACGAGCACACGCACCAACTCGGCGCTTTCTGTTACAAAGTCAGTCATTGAAACTAAGCGTTCTTACGCTCGTCCTCAATAAGACGAGCAACGGTATCAGTTGGTTTTGCGCCATTTGCAACCCATTTATCAACACTTTCGAGGTCGATAGTAACTGTTGCGGGATTGGTGCATGGATTATACGTACCGATTTGCTCAATATAGCGACCGTCGCGACGAGCGCGAGAATCTGCGACAACAATACGGTAATAAGGTGCTTTCTTGGCACCGTGACGAGCGAGACGAATCTTAACTGCCATGAGTTATTTACTCCTTTTTTCCAATTCATAAACAGCCTTAGCAAGGCTGTAAACAGCAATTGAATATACTAGCTGTTTTTGTTTTAATCTTCAAGCCCTTCAAGCATCTGTTGCATCTTTTTCAGGTCAGCTGGACTCATTCCACCCATTCCTGGTATTGCACGACGCTTATTACGTTTGTTTTTCTTGCCTTTTTTACGTTGACGATTGTTTATTTCTGTTCCCTCTTGAACCGCCATAACTTTCTTCATCATTTTGCGTGCTTCGTTGAACTTTTTCATCAGTTGGTTAACCTGATACACTTCAACACCTGCACCTTTAGCAACACGTGCACGACGAGAACCATTAAGACATTCAGGATGTTCACGCTCGTATTTGGTCATCGAATTAATAATGATGACCATTTCATCAAGTGCATGCTCATTGACTTGTCCTTGTCGCATGGCTTTGTCGCCACCAGGAAGCGATGCGACAAGCTTTTGAATACCGCCAATTTTAGAAATTTGCTGCTGCATCATAAGAAAATCATTGAGATTTAAATTAGCACGAGCAAGTCGTTCAGCCTCCTCAGCCTCAAACTGCTCCGTTTCTATCTTGGCCGCAGTTTCAATAAGAGAAATAACATCTCCCATTCCCAAAATGCGTTTGGCCATACGATCAGGATGAAACTCTTCAAGCGAATCTGGCTTCTCACCCTGCGAAATAAACAGAATAGGCTTTCCTGTCACCTCTTTAATGGATAGAGCACCGCCGCCACGCGCATCGCCATCCATCTTAGACATGATGACACCATCAAAATCAACTTGTTCGGCAAAAGCTTGTGCAACATTGACAACATCTTGACCTGTCATAGCATCAACAACCATGATGGTTTGATCAGGCTCAACAGCATCCTTGATAGCCTGTGCTTCAGCCATCATCTCTTCATCAACATGCAAACGACCTGCCGTATCAACAATGACAACATCACGCAAAGAGTCAATTGCATCGCGTACGCCTTCTTTCGCAATTTTGACAGGATCTTTCCCATCACCGCGATAAACACGCACTCCGATTTCTTCACCAAGTGTTTGAAGTTGATCAGCAGCTGCAGGACGATATACGTCACAAGCAACCAAAAGCGGATTGTGATTTTTTTGCTTCAGCAAATATGCCAACTTCGCTGCAGCTGTAGTTTTACCTGAACCTTGCAGGCCCACAAGCATAATAACGTTAGGAATACGCGATGAAAGTGTTAGCTTTGCATCATCTTCTCCTAAGAGCATAGTCAATTCATCAAGCACAATTTTAATAACATTTTGTGCAGGAGTGAGTGAATCCATAACGTCAGCAGTCAGGCAACGCTCTTTTGTTCGCGCAATAAAACGTTTGACCACTTTAAAATTAACGTCTGCCTCAAGTAGTGCCATGCGAATTTCTTTCATGGCAGCATTGATATCATCCTCAGTCAGGCGACCCTTAGAACGTAATCCGGAAAAAATTCCTTGCAAACGCTCGGAAAGATTTTCTAGCATTACTGCGTTCTCCTTCTACTCTTTTTATTTAAAACCAGCGCTCCCAAAAATGCTTTTTCTTTTTGGGTTCAGCATCCTGTTGTTCTTCATTATCTTCGAACATATCTTCTGATGAGTTGTCCTCATCGTTATCTGTCTTTTCAGCTTCAAGCAACTCATCAACAACATCATCATTGCTGTTATCTTCAACAAGCTCATCAGCAACGATATCTTCACTGAGTTCTTGTTCGATAAACTCTTGTTCAAATGGCGCGGCTTCAAGCGGCTCATCGACGCTGTCATCATTGCTGCCATCTCCAAGAGACTCATCGACTATGACATGTTTTGATGCGTTATCACACAAAGCAACATCATCTTCAGACTCAAATGTATCTATTTCATCCTCAAAAACATCTTCATCATAGCGTTCATCAAAATCACCAATGAGAGCACTTGCAAAATCATGCGCATCAAAATCGCGTAGATCCTCAATCCCCTCACCCACGCCAATCTTGTAGATAGGGAGCTCTAATTCATGTGATACCGCTAGGGCAATACCACCTTTAGCGGTACCATCAAGTTTGGTAATAATAAGACCGTCCAGATCAAGTGCTTTATTAAATTCGCGTGCTTGCTGAAGACCGTTTTGACCAGTGGTCGCATCAATAACGAGTATCGTATAGACTGGCATCTGAGAACGCTTACGTACAACGTTGACCACTTTTTCGAGTTCGCGCATAAGGTCGGCCGATGTATGCAAGCGACCCGCTGTATCAATAAGCACCAGATCAGCATTAATCTGTTCAGCACGCTCAATAGTGTCATAGCACACGCTTGCCGGATCACTACCGCGCTCACGCGTAACCATCTCAACCTCTGCACGCTTGGCCCATATTTCAAGCTGCTCAATAGCTGCAGCTCTAAATGTGTCAGCAGAACCCAAAATCACACCGCGACCTGCGTCACTATACTCTTTAGCAATTTTTCCAACGGTAGTAGTTTTTCCTGTGCCGTTAATACCAACAAACAAAACTACCGCTTCATCTTCATTAAAAATATCGTCTTCGGCTTCAGTGAATGTTGCTGCGATTTGATCATTAAGAAGATCAAGAACAGCATAGGCATCAGGAAGCGCTTGACGAGTAGCTTGATCGCGTAAATTTTCAACAATAGTATCCGCTGCATAAGCGCCAACATCGCTTAAAATAAGCGTCTCTTCGAGCAATTCCCAAAAGTCGTCGTCTAATTTAGGACCACGATCAAGAAGAACATTCATTTGCTCTTTAAATTTATCACGTGATCGGGTCAAACCCTTAGATATACGCTCAAAAAATGCCATCCGTTTACTCTTTCTATACGGCTTTTTCGTGTTCAAGCTTTTGGCTAATGACTTTAGTTACCCCATCAGACTGCATCGAAACACCGTACAAAATGTCAGCCTGCTCCATGGTGCGGCGCTGATGGGTGATCATTATAAACTGCGTTTGCGTTCTAATGGTATCAAGATATGCCAATAAACGACGTAGATTAGTGTCATCAAGTGCCGCTTCAACCTCATCGAGAATATAAAAAGGCGTTGTGCGAATGCGATATACCGCAAAAAGAAGAGCTAATGCGGTCATTGATTTTTCTCCACCCGAAAGTAAGCTCATTTTTTTGACACGCTTACCAATAGGATGCGCGTTTACTTCAACGCCTGTTGTTTCAGGATCTTCGGGGTTTTCAAGCGTAAGATAGGCATTACCCCCCGGAAATAACGTCGAAAATATTTCTTGAAAATTCTCGTTAACTTTTTCAAACGTTGTCAAAAAATCAAGCTTCATACGTTCATCAATGATGTCAACTATTTCAGTAAGTGCCTTGCGAGCTTGTCGCAAATCACGTAACTGTGTCTGCAAGTACTCAAAACGTGCTTGCACTTCCTCGTATTCCTGAGCAGCATCAGGAGAAATAACTCCCATTGCCTTAATGCGGCGCTCGAGACGCTCTGCCTCAGCTTCGGTTTCTTCCCGATTTTCAAGCTCCGCAAGCGTAAGCGCAGTTTCAAGAGAGGTATTACAGTCCTCAGTAATAACCGCAATTGCTGCCTCGACTTGGACCTCAAGGCGCCCTTTTTCAATACGAACCTCACCACGACGTGAAGTAATTTCATCATATGCTGAACGCTTTTCACGCATTACCTGAGAAATGCGTGTGATGGCATCCGTCAAATCACGTGAATACGCCTGCTCAACACCAAGTTTTTGCTCCAATTGCAACGCTGTTTGAGCCGCTTTTGTCTCCAGCGTTGCTATTAGTTCCATAAAAGGATCAATCCGCTGAGTAACAAGACGCGCTGTATCAATACGCATTTGCGCTGCCAATTCTTTTTCATGCGCAGTCTCGATCTCTCGTTTACGGGTTGCCACCATACGTTCGTCATAGGCAACGCGCTCATCAAGACGCGCTGCATCCATTCTGAGATCGGAAATCGTTTTTGAAATCTCAACGATCCGCGCTTGAATAGGAACCAAACTTGCTTCGAGTTCATCAAGCGCTTTTTTCTTTTCACTCAATTCGACTTTAGCCGCCAGAAGCTCTTCTTCAAGAGAGTCCGCTTCAGGTTGGGCTTGTTCTAGAAAAGAAGCATTTTGCTTCTGCTCTGCTAAAAGATCATCCAGTGTTTGTTGATTTTGCGCAACTACACCCTCTAAACGTTCAACCTCAATACGTAGCGCTTCTGCATGTCCTTTTATTTGAGCATGAGATTCAGACAACGTGAGCGATTGGGTTTGATGGACTCTTAAATCTTCCTCTAAAGAACGTAAACGATCCTGCGCATGCGAAAATACCTCAGCACTCTTTTTTTCTTGTATACGTATCTCTTCTAAAGAACGACGACGCGCCAATGCTGACTGCTCTTTTTCTTCTTCAGTTGCATTACAGAGCGCCACCACCCCATCGCTTGACACAATAATTCCCTCTTGTGTCAAAAACGTACTTGGATAATGCGCTCGACTTATACCTTGATATGCATCTGCACGCGTAGGAGCACAAAAGACCGAATCAAGCAGTGTCGCAAGCATCGGACGATCAGCCTCAGCAATAGAGATAAGATCAAGAAGCGCCACATATCCCTGCTCACGCAATTCTTCTGCATTAGCCTGCGCAGCACTCATTGCACCAGACAATGCAGAACGATTTTGGTTGCGCGCCATAAGAAGTGTTGTACCAGAAAGGTTTTCTGCCAAAAGCATATCAACAAGATCGTGCGCCGAAGCTACATCATCTACAACTAATGATCGAATTTTTTGTTCAAGAAATGCCTCAACCACAAGTTCCCATTCACGAGGAACATGTAATACATGCGTAAGAGGTGTTACCGCTATGGTGTGCGAATCGTCTTTTTGTTTATCAAGAATCCAAGCGTAAGCAGTATTGGAAGCTTCAGCTTGACGCTCAAGCTCTTCAAGCGCAGATCGTTCAGCACTCAAGCGTGCCGTTGCATCACGTGCCTCATCGACCTCTTTTCTTGCCTGCTCACGCATAGTCATACTCTGATTAAGTGCTTCACGCACCTGAGCAAGCTCATGAGATAAACTAACAAGTTCAGTATTGCTTACCTGCTCTTGTGTCTTTAATTGTTCTAAATTGGATTGTTCTTGCTCAAGTCGCTTACGCGCCTCAATAAGCGATGCCTCAATGACTTGTGCGCGTGCCTGACGCTCTGACAAATTATCCTTTAGAGCAGCCTGAGCAGCCTGAATTGTTTCTATGCGATGCGTCAACGCGCGTTGTTCGGTGGTATTGGTATCAATAGTTCGCCGAAGATCATTGCGTTCTTTGCGGTTTCTTGCATGCTGATTTTCTAACTCTTGCAGCTGCTCAACCAATTCTGTTTGCTGAGCCTTATCATGCTCGTATGTTTCTAATACATGTTCGTAATCTTGGCTCAAATCACGCTGAACAAGATGTGCTTGCTCCAAATCACGAGCGACGGTTTCCAAATCACGAGCAGCGTGGCGTTTCTTTTCGGATAAAACTAGCAAGGATGCATTAAATTTTTCTGCCAACGCCCGCATTGTGCGCGTCTGCTCAGAAAAACTTCCTTCTTCTTGTGTTCGACTCCGCAACTGTTCTTGCAGTTCATCAAGTTCTTTTTGAGTGTCCATGAGCATTTGCTCAAGATGTTGAGCTTGTTCGCTTAATGCAGCATCGGATGCTTTTGTAGTCTCCCATTGCGATTGCAGCGTACGCAAATCATCAACTGCTAGCGACATTTTTAAATCAAATAATGTCTGAGAAAGCTCCGCATACGTAAGAGCTCGCTTTGCCTTACGTTTAAGTGGACCAAGCTGACGTTCAACTTCTTGTACGATATCTTGAACACGCGTGAGATTGATATCCATACGTGAAAGTTTGCGCTCTGCTTTAGCTTTGCGCTCCTTATGCTTTAAAACGCCAGCGGCTTCTTCAATAAGTGCTCGTCGATCTTCGGGTTTAGAAGATAAAACAGAATCAAGGTTTCCTTGTGAGATAATCGAATTAGTTCCAGTACCTAAACCCGAATCGTGCAAGATATCGAGAACATCCATACGGCGCACAATGGTGCCATTGATCAGATATTCGCTCTCCCCACTACGATACATACGACGGCCAATAGAAACTTCAGTATAGTCAACGGGAAGTGTTCCATCACTATTGTCAAGACAAAGTTCAACCTCGGCAACTGATACTGGTTTGCGCGCAGAAGAGCCCGCAAAAATAACATCTTCCATATATTGACCACGAAGGTTTTTGGCATTTCGTTCGCCCAAAACCCATAAAACCGCATCGGAAATATTTGATTTACCAGACCCATTAGGTCCTACAATTGCCGCTAAATTGGGTTCAAAGGTCATGACGGTTTTATCAGCAAACGACTTAAACCCTTTGAGCGTTAATGATTTAAGGTACACTCATGCCCCTTTATTTATTCTTCTTATTACGTGCACGCTCTGCTTGACGTCGCGCCTTTTCTTCAGCTTTAGCCGCCTTTACTGCAGCACGCGCATCTGCTTTTCGCTTCTTGTCCTTAGACTCTTTTGCATCAAAAAAGGAGCTCAACATTTCAAGCGCGGATTGAGCAGCCTTGCTCTCCGACTCCTTTTTAGTACGTCCAACGCCTTTTGCAATCGAATCAACACCAACAAAAACTTGTGTTACAAACGTCCTGTCATGAGGCGGTCCTTGTGTCTCTACCAACCGATAGGTTGGTGTTATACCATCCTCTTGCAACTTTTCTTGAAGAACGCTTTTTGGATTTTCTGGTTCTTTTGCCATATCAATACTCATATGACAAATAAGCGTGCGATCAACAAATCTCACCGCAGAATCCAAACCACCATCTAAATAGAGAGCAGCAACAAGTGATTCATAAACATTCTCTAGAGCAGAATGGAGTCCTCGCTTTCCGGTACCGCGCTCACTTGATCCAAAAATAATAATATCAGCAAACCCAAGATCACCCGCTACTTTAGCAAGCGATGAGCCAGACACCAATGACACTTTAATACGAGTAAGGCCACCCTCATTAAGGTCAGGAAAATCATGAAACGCCCGATAAGCAACAATGGATCCTAGAATAGAATCACCCAGAAACTCAAGGCGTTCATAGGAATCACGTACTGAATGCCCCTCGACTGCAGAAGGGTGAGTTAATGCAGCAAGTAATAACGCCTTATCATGAAAGGTGTAATCAAGAATCTCTTCAGCACGAGCAATTTGTGCACTATATTCTTCTAACGCACTCACTATGCTTATCCTTCTTGGATCATTGCAGCAATACGACCAGGCAAATCAAGACGGATACATTTAGCCGTAGTAAGAATAGAGTTCTTAACCGCCTCTTCCCCCGATGAGCCATGACCTACCATGCAAACCCCTTTAACACCCAACAAAGGAGCAGCACCATAGGTATCAGCAGACACCTGTGCTTTAAGGGCCTTTAAACCGCTGAGCATGGAAAGTGCGCCTAGTTTGGTAAGCGCATTTTTTGTCATAATCGCCTTTACCTCTTTAAAGAGTGTCGATGAAACCCCTTCAATGGTTTTAAGACATACATTCCCCGTAAATCCATCAGTGATATAAACATCTGCTGGTCCATCAAGTAAATCTCTACCTTCTGCATTGCCAATAAAGCTAGAGATTGACTCTTTAAGTAATACATACGCTTCTTGCGCAAGAGCGTTTCCTTTTGTCTCCTCTTCACCAATATTGAGGAGTGCAACACGAGGATTTGCGATATCAAGCGCAATTTCTGCATAAACACTTGCCATTTGGGCAAACTGCACTAAATATGAAGGCTTACAGTCCGCATTCGCGCCAACATCGCATAAAACGACAGGTCTCACTGGCGAAGGTAAAATCGTACACAATGCAGGGCGAGCAACGCCCTTAATGCGCCCAGTCACCAATGTCGCAGCAGCAAGACACGCACCCGTTGATCCTGGTGAATAAAATCCTTGCGCTTTGCCTTCTTTAACGAGACGACATCCAACAACGATAGAAGAATCCTTTTTCTTGCGTACAGCCTGAGCGGGATGCTCATCCATAGCTATTGCCTCAGTGGCAACGTGTGCGCTAACCCGCTCATGCTGTGCGGCAAATGGTTCTACTACCTCAGCAGGACCAACCATTAGTATCTCAATAGTTGGGTCTGCCTGTAATGCTTGCTCTACACCAGCCAACATAACTGATGATCCTTTGTCGCCCCCAATCGCATCAACTGCGATAACGATAGGTTCTGACATATTTACTCCAATCTAAAATTAGTCCTCTTAATTATAAGAAAAGACAAGACTTGAAGCACGATTATCGTCAAATGTACAAAAAATCCCCCACATTGAACTCATTTTCATGAATGCAATGCGAGGGATTTCTTAGAAGCTCGATAATAAAGGAGTTTCCAAAAGCTCTATGCGGTTTGAATAACCTCACGATCACGATAGTAGCCACAATTAGGGCATACACGATGAGGAAGCTTTACCTCTCCACATTGAGGGCATGTTGAACGTGATGGTGCTGCGATTTTATCATTCTCACTACGACGAGCGTGGGTACGAGCACGACCAGTCTTACGCTTAGGCACTGCCATGGTTATATCTCCTTCTATCTAACAGGTTGTAGATAATATACATATATATGCATGATTTTTCAGTATCTCAACACACGGGTTCAAACGCTATTAATCACGCGAAACAGAATCATACCATCACAAATTAGCTTATTCAAGACAAATTTATGACTGGTCATCATCTTTCTCTTCAAAGGTGAGCGTCTTTAATACGGCAAACGGATTATTGGAATCATCCTCTTGTTCTTCACAAGAACAAGAACCCTCATTGAGATTGTGACCGCACTGCGGACAAAGACCTTTACAGTCATCACGACATAAGGGGATGAGCGGAAGCGCCAAAGAGATAGCTGCTCCAAAAAGTGGCTCAAGATCAATGGTTCTATCTTCCCCTAAGACAATGTATTCATCTTCCTCTTCCTGTGTTAATTCTCGAGATGAATGAGGTAAGAGATAGTAGCCTTCAATCTC
Source organism: uncultured bacterium (assembly GCA_905215035.1). Classification (GTDB taxonomy): domain Bacteria; phylum Actinomycetota; class Coriobacteriia; order Coriobacteriales; family Eggerthellaceae; genus Anaerotardibacter. The sequence continues at coordinate 3,701 of CAJMOJ010000028.1, read as the reverse complement.
ACCTTCCACTTCAACTAAAGCGTCTTCCAAACAGCGTGCACAAGCGACACGACCCTTACCTGCAATCGTACCCATCACCAAAAGCGCACCTGACGTATTGGTTACGGTAAATGAGTACGTAAGGGGGTTATCAAAATAATATAAGTCGCTTCCTTGAGAGAACACCGGACATACAAATTCGCCGGAATAGAAAGAACTCTCCGCCGTAGCGAAGAGGTCTTCAGGAACAACAAGATAGCGTGAATCTTGAGGTAACTCCATATTAACGACCATTTAATGAATTAGCATTAAGACGATCACGCACACGACGAATAGAATTCAATGCGGTATCCAGGCTTTGCTCAACATGAGTGAAGACCTCATCAGCATAGTCTTCTGCACCAGCACGTGTCTGACGCTCTAACTCTCGAGCCTCATTCATAATGGTATCTGCCTGCTGTTGAGAAATACGAACGATCTCTTGTTCGCTTGCGATAGTAATTGCCTGGCTACGAGCATCCTCAATTAAGCGGCTTGCTTGTACTTGCGCATCATCCAAAAGTGCCTGACGCTCGCGAATAACCTGACGAGCCTGCGCAAATTCACTTGGGAAAATTGCACGGATTTCATCAATGATTTCAAAAGCTGCTTGCGAGTCAACCTGTCGGAAATTACTTTTACCAAACGCAGGCTTAGAATCTTCGATGAGAACCGAGAGCTCATCAATCAGGTTTAATACTCCTGTTTCGTCCATGAGTGTCCTTCCAATAGCGCGCTTGCATGTTTTAAGCTGTTTTTCGCGCTGTATTCACAAACTTAGAATAGTTTAGCAAAAAGCCTATCTATTCTACTACGTGAGTAGCAATATAAGGCAAAAATTCAATAAATCATACGCCGAAAAGGCTAGAAAGACCCCAATGAGGGCTTATTACCTTTTGCCTCATAGGCAGAAGCAAACACTTCGCAAAGTGCTTTTTCAACACAAGGTGGCACAAAACCTGCCACACTTCCACCCATTGATGCCATCTCACGCACAATCGAGGAAGAAAGATACATGTACTTTGGAGGAGACATAATAAAGAAAGTCTCCATTGTCTCAGACAACTCATAATTAAAAGCAGTCATCTGAAACTCATACTCAAAATCAGTTACTGCGCGCAATCCCTTAACAACAACATGAGAGTCATATTCGCGTGCTAGATCAACAAGCAATCCATCAAAGGTGATTACACGCACATTAGAATATTCTTCAAGTGCTTCTCTGCAAAGCTCTAATCGTTTTTCCAAACTAAAAAGAGGATTCTTTTTTACCGATGCGGCAACTGCAACAATAACCTCATCAAAAATTTGAGCTGATCGCTTAATAACATCAACATGACCCGCTGTAATAGGATCAAATGTTCCCGGTACCAATGCACGCTTCATCTATGCATCCCTTCTCAATAAAGCGATAGCACAATCGCCAAAAGTCTTGAGTGAAACTTCGCTCCATTGTAGCTTACAAAGCGCCTCATGGAGTATATCCTGATTAATTTTATCAAACTCGTACGAAATAATAACGCCTTGCGCAAGTATTCCCGCATCCCACCATGCCTCTACAAGATTCATCACATCTAAAGGTGACATCGCATAGGGAGGATCAAGAAACACAACATCAAAACAAGCATTTTCACGCTGCAGTCGTGCAAGCGTTGAAGGTGATGACGTATCTGTTTTAAGTACACAATACTGAGATGGCTGAAACCCACATGATGAAATATTTTGATCAATTACAACCTGTGCAGGACGTGCTTTATCAATAAAAACCGCACGATCAGCGCCACGAGAAAGCGCCTCGATTCCCAGTGAACCTGTTCCAGCGAATGCATCAAGAACGACAGCTTTTTCTAAAGAGCCGCGTGTACTGAATAAAGAAGAAAACAGCGATTCTTTAACGCGATCAATAGTTGGACGCGTTGCGTCACCTTTAAGCGCTTTAAGCGGTCTTCCCTTACAACTGCCTGCAATTACACGCATAACGTTCTCATTCTTTCTCCCCTACCTATTTTGCTATTCGACAGCCTGCTGATACCTCTTGACAGATGTCATATTGTTTACTCGTATCTGTTTTGTGACATCTACTCTATTTCTGCTCAGATATTGCAACAGGCAACAGACTTCCTTGCTCTGCAAGATGCAATACCTGTGCTGCTGATGCATCATGATGCGATCGCTCTAAAAGCTCTTGCGCATCTGCATGTGCTGCCTCAATAATGGCAGCATCTCGCATAACATTAACCAATTTAAGAACCGCTTTACCTGATTGTCTATCGCCAAAAATATCGCCCTCTTTACGAAGCGACAAATCATATTCAGACAACGTAAATCCATCATCGGTTTGTTCAAGCGCACGCAATCGCTCTAGAGCTGCCGGAATACGCGAACGCGAAATCGCAAATACCTTTCCTGGCTTAACTCCACGACCGACTCGACCACGCAACTGATGCAACTGTGCCAATCCAAACCGATCTGCATCCTCGATAATCATCACCGTAGCATTAGGAACATCAACACCTACTTCAATAACCGTCGTAGAAACCAAAATATCAATCTCGCCCGCCTTGAAAGCATCCATTACTGCACGCTTGTCGTCTGAAGAAAGCTTGCCATGCAAAAGACCCACCCGTGCTTCAGGGAACACACTTTCCTGTAAAATTTTTGCATGCTGCGTCGCAGCAGAGAGCGAAGTGTGCAGATTTTCATGCTCTAATTCCCATTCAACTTGAGCATAGCTTGGCTCTTCGGTTTCTTGCTGAGTATCCTGTCTGCGATGGAGCGCTTGTTGTGATGAATGATCCCCCTGGGCTATGTGATGTGATGAATGATCTTCCTGGGCTATGTGATGTGATGAATGATCCTCCTGGGCTATGTGATGTGATGATTGCTCAAGAGATTCGGTACTTATACCAATTAAAGGACACACAATATAGGTCTGTTCCCCTCGACCAAGTGCCTCTCTAACCGCATCGTAAGCATATCCGATATCCGAAAAGTGATACACCTGAGTCGTTCGAGGAGCACTCTGGACAGGTCTTGCATGTAAAAAAGAAAGCGATTGATCTCCATAGAGAGCAAGTGCGAGTGATCGAGGAATGGGTGTTGCAGTAAGAGAAAGAAAATCAGCACCGGGAGCTTTTGCAAGAAGTACTGATCGTTGCTCCACTCCAAAGCGTTGTTGCTCATCAATAATAACAAGACCAGCTCTAGCAAACCCAACATCAGGTTCCAAAAGTGCATGGGTTCCAAACACAACCGACACGGTATTAGCCTGCAATGATGCCAAAAGAGCACTTCGCTCATCTGCTGGTGTAGAACTGGTGAGGAGCCCCCAGGAAATGCCAAGCTCAGAAAGATATACTCCCATACTTTGAGAATACTGTCTTACTAAAACCTCAGTCGGTCCCATCATGGCCACTTGATTTCCCGCCGAAACAGCGGCAACAAGTGCAAAGAGTGCTACTGCTGTCTTGCCCGTACCAACATCACCTAAAAGAAGATGATTGAGCGCGGCATCTTGAGCCATACGATCAGTAATTTCAGAAACTGCTCTATTCTGCTCATCTGAGAGCGCGAAAGGAAGACATGATCGAAGCTTTGCTTCGATATCGGGATCAAGCGGTCGGATGCAGGGGGTATCTTGTTTTCTACGCTCGCAGGACTGCCGCCTACGCGCAAGTTCAACC
>CAJMOJ010000027.1 GCA_905215035.1 uncultured bacterium | reverse complement strand
CAAAGACCTCTGACTTTATGGGCTTTGCTGCTCTAGGTGTAGGGGCAATAGCCATCGTCGCCGCTGTTGCTCTCATACTGAGCCGCAAGCGCATCCAAAAGAAATAAGTAGTTTACTTAGTAGCTTACTTAATAGCTTAGTAACCCAAAGATATAGCGCATATCTCGCCCGACAGATAAGCTCTGAGATCCTCCTCAGGGCTTATCTTATTTGGATTTATTTGGGAGAGTAAGCAATTTATGCCGCCAACCTAACGCAAGTACCACCATGTTTGTTGTCACGGTATGATGCGTCTAGACCATTAAAGGTTGCAAGAGGTTTACTTTTGCGGTTAAACAATACGTATGAATATAGATAGGCCTACGCATATGACACAGCAGGATGCATTGCAGCAAGACGCAGCGCAGCGAGATACACTGCAACAAGAGGTATCGAGACAAGATGCGTTACGACAAGATCAGCAAGACATATCACAACAAGCAACACAGCAGAATAATCATGAGGTAGATACTACCGAGCGCGATCAGCGTCGTGCAATGGAGAAGGAGCAAGCGTATCTTCGTAAACAAATGAAGGGTTTGTTGCCTCTTAATTTGGGTGCGCTTTTCATGCCGCCTATTTGGGGACCTGCACACGGAATTTGGATTACTATTCTTTTTTATCCCTTATGGTTGTTTGCGGATAATTTGTTCTATGCTGCTTTCACTGAGCCAACAACACTTACGACCGTTTGTGCCATTTTGGTATTTATCGGTTCGGTAGCAGTAACGGTTGTGTTTGCTTGGGTGGGGCAGCGATACGCTTTCAGACGTGCTCTCACTATAGGCAAAACCAAAGAAGAGTACCAGAAACGTCAACGTATTTGGGCGGTTTGCATGGCGCTTGTTGCAATCATATTTATTGCGCTTGCTACGTGGTACAACCTTGATGTGCGTCCCTTTGTTGAATTCCCAGAAGCATAGGCTTTACAAGAAAGCGTTATGAATATGGCTGACTCATCGCCAAAAAATAAGGATAAAGAAACAATAGCTGTATTGTGCGTGGGTAATAAACTCATGCTTGATGACGGAATTGGGCCTGCGGTATATGAAGAGATCACAACGCGCTACGACATACCATGCGGTGTTGATTTTTTTGATATGGGATGCATGAGCATGGACATGATCTCGTGGGTCAATAACTATGATTTTATGATTTCTGTCGATGCGGTTGATGGAACTGACGAGGCTCCGGGGACAGTTTTTAGATACGAGCCGCATGACATTGCTCGCACGTCGAGTCCGTATACGTCTTTGCACGAGTTGAAGTTAGCGGATCTGTTTGATGCGGCATCACTTCTTGGGTATGAGTGTGCGGGTATTTGTTATGGTATGCAGATTGACAATATGTCGCCAGCAGAGTTTGTGGTAGGACTCACGCCTGCGGTACATGATCGCCTGGATTATCTTGTTGAGTGCATTGTGGCTGAGCTTGATCGTCATGGATATGTACTCACACCAAAAGCCTAATGATAATAGGACCTTTCTGCTAGGCTTTTGCCTTCATGAAGCTTGGACATAAGTCAGCGCCAATGATGCACGATTCGCATTTCGGATTACGCGCCGTACAAAACTCGCGTCCAAAATGCACCCATTGATGATTGATGTAGAGCCAATCTTGTTGGGGGTATAGTTTTAAGAGTTTAGCCTCAACTTTATCAGGAGTATCATCGTTGCGTGTGGCGAATCCAAGTCGATGCGCAATGCGGAAAACATGAGTATCAACTGCGATACCCTGAGGGTCACGAAATGCTTCACACATGACACAATTGGCTGTTTTGCGACCCACGCCAGGAAGCTTTTGTAGTTCTGTAATATCGTGAGGAACAACGCCGCCATAATCTGCAACAACTGCTTGTGCGCACGCGATAATGTTTTTGGTTTTATTTTTGTAAAACCCAAGAGGATGAATAATATCAGCCACCTCTGCACTGTCAGCTTGAGCAAGTGCTTGAGCGTCAGGAAAGCGCTCGAAGAGGATAGGAGTGATTTTATTGACTGCCGCATCGGTGCATTGGGCAGAAAGAATGACAGCAATAACGAGACTAAACGGATCAGCATAGTCAAGACTACATTCTCCTGCGCCATAATAATCAAACATGCGCTCTTCTATTTCTGATGCGCGTTCTCTTTTTTGTGTCATGGTTTCGCGTGGCATAAGTTAGATCCTTTTTATATTGGCGTAGCAAGAATTGGTCTAGCGCTATTATAATGAATAGTCCGCCACTCATTGTAGTGGCTAAACGTGTCTGCGTAGGTTATACATAAGATAAAAACGTATACATAAGGCAAAACGCAAAGTTATAAAAGGCACTCGTTACGAGTTCCTTTAGGAGTTACTACAATGATGTTGATTGATGCCCTTGCAACTAATCTGGAGCGATCAGGCGCACTCGAGACATTCTGGTCTAAACTCGATCAGAATACCGATGCAACCTTAGGTGTTGCATCTTCAGCACGTCCTTTTTTAGTGGCGGCTCGTTTTGCGCATAAGCCTCAAACTACACTCGTAGTAACACCAGGTGAAGAGGGCGCCGATGTGTTTGCACGCACCGTTGGGGCTTTTGTTGGTGAAGAGCGTGTATTGCGTTATGAAAACACCACAAGCAATGATTTTAGTCTTTCAGACACTTCTGATCCTAAAGCAATAGCTCATCGCCTTGAAGCTCTTTGGGCGCTCCAGTCTGGCAAAACGTGCATTGTTGTGGCATCAGCGCGTTCTCTTTTGCGTCGTGTTGTTCCTGCAAGTGAACTTGCTGCAAAGCCGCTTGAGCTCGCTACGGGAATGGATTTAGCTACTGGTGTAATTGAAGGGATTGAAGACTACACAGATCTTGCTGATTTCTTGGTAGATTTGGGTTACGAAAATACGACTACGCTTGATGGACCCGGTACGTTTGGAGTGCATGGTGGTACGCTTGATGTATGGCCAGGCAATCTTGACTTCCCTGTTCGTCTTGATTTTTTTGGCGATGAGCTTGAAGAGATTCGTCGTTTTCTTCCTACAACAGGACAGCTTATCTCTACGCTTGAATCCATAGAGATTTATCCGGTACGCGAATTTAGGGAAAGCGGAAAAACTATTGCGCAGGCTAAGGCGCGTTTGCGCATTCCGGCACAAACGAATGCTCAGCTCCGTGAACTTCTCGAGCGTTTAGAAGATGATTCACAGCAAATCCCGTTTGCACTCATGCCTTATCTCTATGAAAAGACACAGACGGTAGGTGACTATATTTGCGCTAATGCTCTTACTGTCCTTAATGAGCCGCGCAGTTTATTTGACGATGCGCAGCACGCCTATGACGATCTCATCAAACAGGCACAGGGAACCAGCATTGTTCCTGAAAGCATGTATGTTGCGCCAACACAACTCAACTTTGGTGCTAATCCACGTGCGACATATGTGTCTATTATGCGTGTGGGCGCACAGCTCGATGATGAATTGGTGGTCAAACGTGTTGATGTAGCAGGCAATCCCGATAAGCTTTTTGGGCGCTTGCGTTCGCTAGCAGATGGCGGTATGGCGGTAGTCTTTTCGGTACCTAACTTCAGAGCGCGCCAGGATATGAAGTTGGCGCTTGTAGATCATGGTATAGGTTTTGTTGAGCACTTAGATGTTGAAGGCAATATTCCTGAGCGTATTAAACGTGGTGTCGTTACGATTGTCGATGTTGATATTCCGCTGGGTATGATTTTTCCTGCGGCACACCTTGCGTTGGTTGCGCTTTCCGACACGCAAGGTTCTATGGCGCTGCGTCATACTAAGCGCGTTGATGTAACTGACATTACGTTTCCCTTTAAACCGGGCGATTACGTTGTTCATGCTGCTCATGGCGTGGCGTTCTTTAAAGATATTGTGCGTCAAGATGCGGGCGGATCTGAGCGAGATTATTTGCTTTTAGAGTATGCAGAAGGTGACAAGCTCTACGTTCCTGTTGAGCAACTTGATCGTGTCACGCGCTATGTGGGACCTGAAGGATCATCGCCAAGACTCACCCGTTTGAATACAACCGATTGGTCGCGTGCGATGTCTAAAGCGCGCAAGGCTACTAAAAAGCTCGCGTTTGATCTGGTGGATGTATATACGCGTCGTGCGGCAACGCAAGGATATCGCTATCATGAAGACACCATCTGGCAAAAGGAGATGGAAGATTCGTTTCCTTACCAAGAAACCCCTGACCAGCTAGCAGCAATTGCGGACATCAAAGCAGATATGCAATCAAGCCATCCCATGGATCGTTTGGTATGTGGTGATGTTGGTTTTGGTAAGACTGAGGTGGCGCTTCGTGCTGCTTTTAAGGCAACGCAAGATCACAAACAAGTGATGGTATTGTGCCCAACGACTATTTTGGCACAACAGCACTACACCACGTTTAAGGATCGTTTTGATCCGTTTGATGTGCGTGTTGATGTGCTCTCGCGTTTCAGAACTCCCGCTCAACAAAAGAAAACGTTAGCTGATTTTTCCGATGGAGAAGTCGATGTACTTATTGGAACTCATCGCCTCCTTTCGCGTGATGTAAACCCAAAAGATCTTGGGCTCGTTATTATTGATGAAGAGCAGCGTTTTGGTGTAGCGCACAAAGAGCAGCTTAAATCCATGCGTGAATCTATTGATGTTTTGACGCTTTCGGCTACACCTATCCCACGAACTATGCAGATGGGACTTTCAGGTGTGCGTGATATGTCGCTTATTATGACGCCGCCTGATGAGCGCAGGCCGGTATCGGTGCATGTAGGGGAGTGGGATCCTGATATTGTGTCCGATGCGATTCGCCGTGAACTTGATCGTAAGGGGCAGGTTTATTACGTTTCTAATAGGGTGCGCTCGATTGAAGAAGCGGTTAAACGCGTGCAGGCAGCAGCAGCTGAAGCGCGTGTGGGAGTTGCTCATGGTCAGATGACAAAAGAGCAACTGGAGCGGGTTATGGAGGACTTTTCGGCGGGCAGTATTGATGTGTTGGTCGCAACAACTATTATTGAGTCAGGTATCGATAATCCGCACACCAACACGCTGATAATTGAAGACTCACAGCGCTTAGGTTTAGCTCAGATGTACCAGCTCAAAGGGCGTGTGGGTCGCTCATCAACACAGGCATATGCCTACTTCTTGTTCCCAGATTCCATTCCGCTTACTGAAGAGGCTATGGCTCGCCTTACCGCTATCAATGAAAACACGGATCTGGGAAGTGGCATGCGCGTTGCCATGCGCGATCTTGAGATTCGCGGTGCTGGCTCTATTTTGGGTGCTGAACAATCAGGCAATATGAGTGCAGTCGGTTTTGATTTATTTGCACAAATGCTTGCGCAAGCAGTCAATTTGGCACGCGAGGGCACAATAAAAGAGGGCGATATGCTACCTCCAGCACTTTCAGACATTGTCATTAATGTGCCCGATCACACCTATATTCCTGAAGAATATGTTCCTGATACTGATGAACGCGTGCTGTATTATCGAAAACTTGCTTCAGCTGATGAGGTTGAGGTGGTTGATGCACTACAGGAAGAGCTCATCGCGAAGCACGGTGAAATGCCTGCGGCTACTATTAATTTATTTGATAAAGCTCGCCTCAAAGCACTTGCTCATCAGCACGGCATCAAAACCATTTCGGTAACGGGCGGTAAAGTGGTAATTGATCCTATTAGCGTGTCGCGTTCCTTTGCTTCAAGCTTACGTCGTAGGGGTGGAAGATATCTTGAGGACAAGAAGAAACTTACGGTTCCGCTACGAGTAATTGGTGAGTCTGACGATGGATCAACGCTCACTGCAATATATGCCTATATCAGTAGTCTTTTTGATGCGTAGACTCTGAAGCGTAAACGTGATGCGCAAGGTTTAACCGACAATGCACATGCTTGATGGATGCACGCACTGAGTACCCGTTGCGTACTGTGGGTGTACGTTGTATGTATCACGCTCTTTGGGCTATACAACAGGCCCTTTTGTGCCGATCGTTTTATCTTTACTTAAGGTGACGTTAAAAAGTTCAACATATTCGCCGTCGTGAAGCGTAACACTTCCGAGTTCTTCTTCGTCATAAGTCATAGCTAAAATGGTGGGATCGTTTGGATCCCAGTCATCCATGACAAAAACGGCATAGTAGTTGTTGTCTTTGTAGGGGCTCACATAGTAGGTTCCTGCAGGGATATCAATTCCTACGCGATAGACTCCAGGAAGGTAAGGATCACTAAATGTCTCTTTCATTTCTGAAAGAGGTATCATGCCATCCTCATTAATGACAATAAGCGCATCGCCTGCTTCAAGCTCTATAATGTTGTGTCCGTAATAATTGTTGATACCCTCAACGTTATAGGTGCGATCGGCTAAGGCTGCATTGTCATCTGTTGCCTTAAGCAAGAAATAATATGACAGTGTTGCATCATTGCCATACATCCAGTAACTTCCCGCATCTAAGTTTTGTCCGATAACATAAACGCCTGGCTTGATGCTTCCTTTTGCATCATCAGTGTTCAGTCCAAGTTCATCAAATTTTTTCTGGATAGTCTCTAAATTCTGTGCTGAGAGTGGTTTTGCAGGATCGGCATCAAGATCAAAAAAATCGATAAGATCTGCATTGAGATCTTCTTGCGCTAAATCTTGATCATCGGAGTCAAAACGCTGTGTTGTTGTTGAAGGAGTTTCGTCAAGCAGAGCAGCACCCATTACACTACAAGCAACACATCCGCCAAGGGTAATTACAACTGCAACGATAGCAACAATAACTGTAGCGATCAGGCAGCCATTATGAGAGCCTGATGGCTGTTGTTGTGGAGCAGGCGGCATGGGCGGTATCGGTGGCTGCCCATAGGGTGGCTGCGGTTGTTGTGCATAAGGCTGCTGTGCATAGGGTTGTTGTCCATAGGGTTGTTGTGATTGTGTGTAAGGATCTTGGCCATACGTGTAGGGCGGGTTGTAAGAGCTTTGTTCGTAAGGTTGTTGGGATTGCTGTGTGTAGGGTGGTTGCGGTGGTTGAGGTTGTTGTGTGTAGGGTTGTTGAGGCGCCGGAGGTACAGGAGTAGGTGGTGTGGCAGGTACTGGTGGTGTAGGGGGTGTAGGGAGTGTAGGGGGTGTAGGGGGCTGAGTCATAAGATGTACCATTCTTTCTTAGTTTGGGGCGTGGTAAAAGGAAGGTGAAAAATTGTGGAAAGAAGGCTAAATGTGGCTTGCTGTTGCGGTAAATGAAGCAATTATCTTTCCTAAATCATCGGTTATTTCTACGGTATAAAACGCTAAGGTCTTTCCATCTTTATCAAGATCACACGTTGCAATAAGTTTTGACCCTCGAGATGATGTTAAAAATCGTATTGTGCAATCAACTGAGACAGTGGGACGATTATCAAGATTTGCAGCAACCGCCATAGTAAAATCAGCCAAGGTAAAAATTGCACCGCCCATAACCGTGCCTCGTGCATTTAATACGTGAGACTTGATGGGTAGCTCACATACTGCATGATGGGGACGCGCTTCAATAATGGTGCATCCTGCATTGTTGGCAAACGTGTCCTTACCAAAATAGGTTTGCAGTTCTTCTAATGTGGCGTGTTCATCAAGCATTGTTTTTACCTTATTCGTCTAGAAACCAGGCAGCATTGCCTTCAATGTAGTCGATAGCATTTTGCGTGCAAGCAGATATACAAGCACCGCAAGCAATACATTTTTTTGGATCAGTGAGTGTATAAGTATGCTCGTCATCACGATAACGCGCTCCGGTAGGGCATTGTCGTATGCAGGTCTCGCAGCCTATGCAAGCTTGCGGATTCGTGATAGCAAACCAACGAGTAATGCGCACTGCACCTTCAGGATGTGAAATTACGCTTTCTACAAGCGTTTTTAAGCGCGGTCGTTCAAGTTTTTTTACCCCTTCTCCGATTGAGGCACTAAACATTAAAGCAGAATCAGTATTGAGATACCCGCGTGCGCGCACTCGTTCACGATTCTCTTCATATTCGCGTACTGCTGATTGCGAGTTACGACGTCGATAATCTCCTGTTGCGATGTCGATACCGCTTGTTGTCATAGTAGCAAGGGTGTTACGTCTATCTGATCCATCGCCATCCAATAAGGTATCCCAAATGGTGCCTTCAAGGGGATAAGATGATTCGGTTTGAATTTCCTTTCCGCTCCACTGTTGAGCCAAATCAAGTGCAGAAGAGAAAAGCGATGAGGCAAGAGATCCTGCAGCAAAACAGGTTTCACAAAATTCAAAATCAATATGGAGGATGATGTGGATTCCTTCACGCAAACAGATTGTCCAAAACTCAGGGGCGAGCGCTCCAATGCAAGGAAGAGTAATCACATTGTAGGCAGGTGTTTCTCCTACCGACACATGTTCAGCGCAGGTAAAGTGTACGGGTGTGTCATTTGCGGCAAGATTGCGCACATGTTTGAGGAGGTCTTCGTAGGTGATGCGGGTTGTGCAAAAGGCATCACATACTCCTTGGCAAAGTCCACAACGTGTACAGACTTCTTCGTTAAGGATGGGTGTGTTGTTGGATCCAATTGTGAGGGCGTCATGGGGACACACGGCGATGCAACGCTCACAATCAGTTTCTGCTTTACGCGTGCAATAGCTTGCAACAACGCCTAGTGCATCGCGCTCAATGTGAGGGATAAACTCTGGCTCTGGAACCAAAGGAACCTCATAGGTAAATTCTTCTTCGTGATCAGAAGAAGGTATTTCGATATGAGGTTCCTGATTGTTCATAAAATACCTCTACGTCAAGTGTTTATGAACCAAATACGGTATCAAGCGTGTAATCAATGCGAGCAAGAACATCTTCACGCTTCATAAGTTCAATGGATTCAAAAAGCGGAGGAGAGACTTGTGAACCAGTCACTGCAACACGAATGGGTTGAAAGATGAATTTTGGCTTAAGATCAAGCTTTTCAGTAAGTTCATAACAACGATCTTGGAGAGGATCGCAAGCCCATTCAATTGATGCGTCCGCTAAGATGTCTCGCGCTGCACGGAGAACTTCTTCTGCACGGCATCCTTCTTTTAATAAGTTTTTCTGTACACTTTTTTCATCCAGGTGAACAATTGGCCCATCAAAAAGAAAGGCAAGTTTCTCGGGCGCTTCAGTAAGACGCTTGAGGCGTTCAGCGACAAGTGGATAAAGGGCTGCATACCAAGCACGATCAGCATCAATTGCCTCTTGGGTGGTGAGGCCTGCTTCGATCAGGAATGGAGCAACCACATCAACCCAAGCATCGGGCTCAAGCATCTTGATGTATTCAGCGTTCATCCAATCAAGCTTTTGCTCGTCGAAAATAGCGTCTTTTTTCGTGATGCGATCAAGACTAAATTCGCCTGCTAATACCTCAGGCGGGATGATAGTTGTCTCACCGTCAAGAGACCATCCAAGTAATGCTAAGAAATTGATGAGGGCATCAGGCAGATATCCCATATCTTTGTATTGCTCAACACTTGTAGCATTCCTGCGTTTTGAAAGTTTCTTGCCGTCAGGACCTAAAATCATTGAGAGGTGCGCAAATACCGGAATAGGATAGCCCAATGCCTCGTAGATCAGGATTTGACGTGGTGTATTTGAAAGGTGATCATCGCCACGGATGACATGGGTGATTTCCATATTGGCATCATCACAGACAACGGCAAAATTATAGGTTGGTGTGCCGTCAGTGCGTACGATAATCATGTCATCCATGACATCAGCAGGAAAACTCATAGGTCCATAGACCGCATCGTCAAATTCAATAGGACCATGATCCAGAGGGACTTTTAAGCGCCATACATGAGGCTCTCCGGCATCAATACGACGCTGTGCTTCAGCGGGATCAAGTGAGCGGCAGGTGCGATCATACCCCGCATAACCACCCTCAGTTGTATTGGCAGCTTCGCGTTTAGCATCAAGTTCTTCTTTAGTGCAAAAACAAGGATATACGGCTCCTTTTTCTTTTAGCACCTCAAGCGCAGCGGTATACGTATCGAAACGTTCTGTCTGGAGATACGGTCCAAAGTTGCCACCAACTTCAGGTCCCTCATCCCAGTCAAGACCAAGCCAGTGGAGAGCTCGTAAGATAATTTGCTTATTGGCTTCAGTGGAGCGCTCAGGATCAGTATCTTCAATACGCAAAACAAATGTTCCATTGTTTGCACGTGCAAAAGCCCAGTTATAAATAGCGGTACGTGCGCCACCAATATGGAGTTCTCCTGTAGGCGATGGGGCAAAGCGGACACGCACAGGTCGCTGGTCACTCATAATAGTCCTTTCAAATAAGACACGCTCGATGCATGCTATAGAGAGACGCATCGAACATGATGAAGTGTATAAGTGCTTGCTATAAAGGCATAGCACATAGTGTAAATCATATTGTGTCTAGCGAGCTTCGATATTGTCTTTTGTTGCCGTAGGGACAATAGGTGCCCGAGTTGCAATTCGGGCAATTATATTTGCAATTCCATCGAGTGGGGCAAGTGAGGAATCAAGTGCAAGATGATAATTATCGACATCTCCCCATGTTTGCCCTGCATAGAGTTTAGTATGTGCGGCGCGCTCTTTGTCGATGCGGTCGATTCTTTCAAGTGCGGCATCACGATCAAGATTATTACGCTCCATGACGCGTTCAAGTCGTGCTTGCAGGGGAGCATGGATGTAGACATTAAAGACATTGGGACGGCTTGCAAGAATAGAATTTGCACAACGCCCAACAATTACACAACTTCCTTGGTCGGCAAGTTTAGTAATCGTATGTGCTTGTCCTAAATAGAGCGTGTCAAATTCCGAAGGCTGCTCTCCAATGTATTCATAGTTTTGCATGTAGAGACTATAGAGTAGGCCTCGACGAACTGATTCACCATGTGCTTTAACGTATTCAGGTGTCATGCCTGTTTCTTTTGCGGTCATTTCGATTAATGCTTCGTCATACACAGGAATGTTGAGAACTTTTCCAAGAGCATGGCCAACAAGACGACCACCTGATCCATATTCACGTGAGATAGTGATGACTAACGGCTTAGTTGAAGCAGTGTTAGTTGAGGTAAGGGATGAAGGAGCCGGTTCTTTTGTAGGAGAGCCTGTAAACGGTGCTGGGGTTGTGCGCGGTGTATTTTGATCAGATACAGTGTCTTGATCAGGAGAAGCGATTGTTGCTGAAGTAAGAGTGATATGTCCTTCGATAGGACAAAAACGTTCAAAATGAGGCATGACTCTATTGAAAAATCCAACAACAACACCCGCGCAAGCTGATATGAGCGTTCCTTCGCGAACACCGTAGAGACCTCCCATAAAGACGAGTGAAAGAATGATAGCCAAAACAACATTGCTAAAATCAAAGGTCAATTTGACCTTTGGGAAAGGCTTATTGATTACCTTGGTAATAGCAAGGGTTATACCTTCACCAGGAAGTGTAATAAGGCTTGCTTTGACGGTCAGAAAAACTCCAAAAGCGATACAAATGCAGCCAGCTACACTCCAGCATACTTGGATTGCATAATTAGGCATAGGAAATTGATCGGTTAGGGGAACAAAGACATCAATCATGACCGAAAAAACAAAAACAATAGGGATTTGAAGCAATTGGATCGGTTTGAAATCACGTCGTAGCAAAATTGCTTGCGTTGCAATAAAGATTACATTAACAATGAAAGACCACGTACCCAGTGATAAGCCGGTAATAAAAGAAAGGGTGGTTGGGACACAAGAAATAGGGGAGGTGCCGAGACCCGTTGATCGTGTAAGTGCGATGGCAAATGCCATCCATGCCATACCAAAGGTCATAATAAGAATACGTAAGATCATATTAGGTACTGGCTTATTAAATAAGAGATACCATTTTTCAGTTAGATCCATGTATATGCCCTCATTTCTTTTTTACCCTTGAATACATGTCAGATATTTAATAGGTATAAGAAATGATAGAACGATTCATTTGGACACGGGTTCGTTCTACTAAAAGATTGGGCGAATTTACGCGCGGGGTCCGTGAACGTGTTAAGGTATCACCATATTTTTTGAAGAGAGTCTAAGTACTTGCTGAATGCTAGGTGAGGAGTGAGTTGTATGAATTATGCAGAATTAGATGAAGAGATTAAACAGGCTATGCGTGATAAGGATGCAAATCGTCGCGATATTTTACGTATGGTAAAAACTGAGCTCAAAAATATTGAAGTGAATGAGCGTCGTGAGATTACAGAACAAGATGTAAACGATATGCTTAAGCGTACGATCAAACAGACCAAAGAAACGCTCGATGGCTCTATTAAAGCGGGCAATGATCCTGAGCGTACCGAAAAGCTTACCGAACAAGTTGCGATTCTGGAGTCATATTTACCTGAGCAACTTTCAGGAGATGCTCTTGCAGGATTAGTTGATGAGGTTATCGCTGAGACAGGTGCATCATCCAAAAAGGATATGGGCAAAGTCATGAAAGAATTGACCGTTAAAACAGGTGGTAATTTTGACAAAGCGCTTGCTGCACAACTTGTAGGAACAAAGCTTTCATAAAAAATAAAGGGCAAGGAGAGCGATTTATTTTTTATGTGATACTGCGTCTGGGGTGGCGTTATTGAGTTTGTTCTGAAAGTAAAGTCCTAATCCTATCAGAAGCAATGATGCTAAGAAGGTTCCTGCAACCCAGATGCCAACCATGGCAGACCAAAAGGGCATAGGGAAGAGGCTAATTAAAAGCGAATCAATAGGGAAACGCCACGTATTGGGATCGAAAAACAGTTGATGGAATAGACTAAAAAGTCCATTAAAGTCAAAAAGAAGCCATATCAATAAAACGCCAATGATTACCAAAATAGTAGCTGCACCAGCAATAAGAACAATACTGAGACGCCGGATGCATTGATGTTTATGAAGGATCAATGAGCAGATTAAACTGATGAGAAATGTAATCGTAAAAAGTATGCGCGTGACGTCAAAAAGATGCGTACAGTCTGCAAGGTGCATTTCTGCGTTTTCGTCAAAGAGATAGCTCTGGAGCATTCGATTAGAGACACCTTCAGTGCTTTGGGCGTAGGCAAACGCTGAAGATAGAGATTCTACTGTTGTAATAGGAGCATGTTCAGCAATACTTTGTGCAAGTTGTGGTTGGTAGCGTGAAAAAACTTCCCAAATGGTTTTATTGAGGTAAGCCCCATTGTCAGAAGAATCAAAGGCAAACGCTCGTGCTGCTGAGGCAATAGTTGCCATTTCTTCTTCTGAGTACTGTGCGTTATTCCATGATCCAAAGGTGTGTCCAACAATTTGGGTGGTTACGGGTAAAAAGCAAATCATGAGACCGCAAAGAAAAAGCGCACAAATGAGTGAGAAATAATCAATAAGTGATACTACGCTTTTAATAAAGGGAGAAAGAGTGCCGAGCTGTTGTGATTTTTTCTTGCTCGTCATGATACTTACTCCCATATCTTTGAAAATGTTTCATTGATTGTTGTTGCTAGACGTAATCATATATCGCACTTAATCATATACATGAATAGTAGCAGCCGTCATGCCCTCACAGTCCTTGGAAATGGTTGCTTGGGGGCCTAAACGTGAAAAAACGCCGGTAAACACTCCATTGTATACATAGAGTCCCTGTAGGTTGTTATACCACCGAGGGGTGGTTTCCACCTGTTCTGGCGGCGTGGTGAGAATAGCACTATCAGGAGGGAGCGTGAGTGTTTGATAAGGCGTAATGTATCGTTGCACTAAGAAAGGAGCGCCACTTGCTTTATTTGCAAAACGATCAATAAGTGCATCCCATGCTTGTTGAGTTTGTCCTATCCCTGCAAAAACGTCTTGTGCGCCATAGGCATCGGTTGGTTTAATAATCCACTGATCTTTGGTAGCACGAATCTCTGCAATGTTGACATGCTCATCATCCAAAAAACGCGTTTGGGGTACATGGCTTGCGATAAAGGCATTTTCCTCATTAGTTAAAAATGCTTGAGTAAGCGGATGGTAGAGCGCTTCAAAAATTTGTTTATCGTGAACAATGTGTCCAGCAAAACTACCAATTAGAGCAACCTTTTCTGCACGAACGGCACTGATAAGGTCTTGTGATTCATCCCAGAATTCTAATACGTCATTAGTAACTGAACGTCTCCAAATTGCATTGACTTCTAATCCTTCGCTAGTTTGAAGTGTTTCTCCGTCAAATACAAGATCACGAACGTCGCACACGACGCACTCATAGCCCAGCTCTGCAAAGATTGTGCAGAATACTTTAAACTCATCGACAACACCGTGATCGAGATAATCACAAATAGCAAATCGTGGCTGAGAAACAGCATGTTGGTAACTTTGATAGATAGCAATAAATTCACGAGCCCAGGTATAGAACAGTTCACAAGGTTCTAGTGTGTGAACTTGAGCCATACGCTGATATGTTTGGCTTTGTTCTATAGAGTGGGTAATTTCACGATTTTCATTCATACCCGAGGAGCCGTCTGCGTTAAATTCGCAAAACCCGCACTCAAGTGTGTCTTCGTTAAAAAAGACGTCAATGCGGGCAAAGGGTAGGAGAGCATCATAGCCTCGAGGAAGCAAAATAAGTTCCTCGAGTCGCGGATCATAAGAAAAGATACGACGGTATGCTGCATCATTCAAATAATGTTCGATGACTTTACAAAGTATGCGATGGGTTGTTTCTGCAATTGCAGCAAAGCTTTTCCAGATTTCATCATTGTAGAGACGAGGTATAAAAGAACAAGCAACGACTTGATGATGCACAATAGCAGTTGAAGTTTGCATATATGCTTGCGCTGCTTTTCTTCCCTCGATATCTCCCTTAAGAGAAGCAAGAATGTCGAAGTATTCTTGAGTTAACGCTTGATCTTGCATAATGACTCCTTATGCGGTTGGTGATGGCGAAGAGGCTACTGAAGAAGTTGTTGCTGGTTTTGGTGTATTTTCTGCAGGCGCTGAGGATGTTGTTGCGCTGTAGAGCTTTTTATGGGTTCCTGTAAGACCAAATAAGATATTAGTGCTTGCAAGTTGAGAGAGCTTTTGAATACTAATGGGTCTTTCTGCGTCAAGCCAAGCTTGATAGAGAGAAAAGAGCCCGCCCGAATAATACTGAATAGTAAGATTAAGGATTTGACGTCGTTTAGATGTGAAGTTTAATTGTGCTTTTGCTATAAGAGAATCATTGAATTGACGTGACCAAATTTGTAAAAACTTATCGCGTGTAATTACTTTTCGATGCGATATTCCCATAACACCTCGTTCTTCTAAGAGAGCGTTGAGAGCAGTGAAAAAACGCTCAGCGTTTGTTTCTACATCATCAAAAAAATGAACAAGATCAATTTGATCAATAAGATATGTAACCGTGTCATGAGCGATATCGTCAAGTACATCATCAAGGGTGCGGTAGTGAGTGTAGAACGTTTTGCGATCGATATTGGCTTCTCTAGCTAGAGCGGTAACGGTAATTTCAGAGTATTCGTGGTCCTCTAATAGGGTAAAGAAAGCTTTTTGAATTGCCGCTTTTGTTTTTGTTACGCGGCGATCCATAGTACGGGCTTGCGGTGCTAACATGATCCCTCACTCACGCTAGAATCATAGTTGTTTCCTGGGAAAATCAACATGATGTTTACGAAACAAAAAAGTAATGGATGGGTTTTCAAAATAGGATAATCTATACTCACTTTAAATTACACAACTGTTACTTAAAGGATAAGTGAGGAAAATATGGGGGTTATTAATTCCGCAAAGCGCGTAGCACTTAACAAGACAGTTGATTATCTTATTCAGGACCCTGAGACTAACATTCGTAAAGTTATGTCAATGGTTGATAAGTATGTTCCCGAATCAGTATTTCCAACTCAACGTGCTGCGATTAATGGGGCAATCGAAAGCGAAAATAACTGGTATCAACTAATCATGAAAATTATGAACCTCAATCCTAAGGTTCGTGATCGATTAATTAAAACATTTGTTGTAGATGCTAATTTGTTAGCATGGCCAGAGCAAGAAAAGAATCGCGAAGCAGAAAAATGTAATATTCCGTGGGCAATCTTGCTCGATCCAACAAGTGCTTGCAATCTTCACTGTACCGGTTGTTGGGCAGCTGAGTATGGTCATAAACTCAATCTTACCTATGATGAGATTGATTCGATTATCACACAGGGTAAAGAGCTTGGTGTTCATATTTATATTTACACTGGCGGTGAGCCACTTGTCCGCAAGAAAGATCTTATTAAGTTGTGTGAGAAGCATGATGACTGTGCGTTTTTATGTTTTACCAACTCAACACTTATTGATGAAGAGTTTGTGCAAGATATGATCCGCGTAGCAAACTTTATTCCCGCAATTTCTGTTGAGGGATTTGAAAGCGCAACGGATGGTCGCCGTGGTGATGGTATTTTCCAAAAGATTAGCCATGCAATGGATATGCTTAAAGAAGCAGGCCTGCCTTTTGGTATTTCGGCGTGCTATACCTCAGAAAATGCGTATTCTATTGCTTCAGAGGAGTTTGTTGATTGGCTGATTGAAAAGGGTGCCTTGTTTGAATGGATCTTTACCTATATGCCAGTTGGCAAAGATTCGCCTACTGATTTAATGGCAACAGCTGAGCAGCGTGAACACCTTTATAACCTTATTCGTGAGATGCGTAAAACTAAGCCAATCTTCACGTTGGATTTCTGGAATGATGCTGAATATGTAGGTGGCTGTATTGCAGGCGGTCGTCGTTATTTGCATATTAATGCAGCTGGCGATGTTGAGCCATGCGTATTTGCTCATTATGCCAACGTTAATATTCGAGAGGTATCACTGCTTGATGCATTGAAGTCACCGCTCTTTATGGCGTATTACAACAATCAACCCTTTAACGATAATCTACTTCGTCCTTGTCCTATTCTTGACAATCCAGGCAAACTCGCAGAAATGGTTGATGAAACAGGAGCACATTCAACGGATTTGCAGGCTGAAGAAGATGCTCATGATTTATGCAATAAGTGCGTTGAGAAGTGTGAAGAGTGGATACCTGTCTCAGAGCGTATTTGGGAAAATCCCGATGATGAGATGGCATGGCGTCGTGAGCAGCCTAATCAAGGCATGGCAGAGACTGATGTGGCCAAGTTTAAACGGCTTGGTCGTACGTTTGATGGCGTTGACTATCACAATAATTAAGCACCACTATCCCATTGCCGTATAGGTTGTTGATCTTGACGAGAGTCAAGACGGGATTGTCGCAATAAGGGATACCATAAGAATCATTATGACGTATACAATACCTGCCACATGGTTGTGTGGTAGGTATTGTTGAAATAAAACAGTATAGTTGTGAAAGAATGCGATAGGTTGGAGTTGTTTTGGCAACGGATTCTTTTATCTTTACTTCTGAGTCAGTTACAGAAGGTCATCCTGATAAGATCTGTGATCAAATTTCAGATGCAATTCTTGATGCAATTCTTGAAAAAGAAATTGCGTTACAAAAAGAGGGATACGTTTCTCCGTCGGGTCAGCCAGCGGATCCGTCTCAAGTGCGTTGTGCGTGCGAGACCATGACCACGACCGGCATGGTTATTGTAACGGGCGAAATTAGAACACAAGCGTATGTTGATGTGCCCTCTATCGTTCGCGATGTTATTAAAGATATTGGCTATGACCGTGCAAAGTATGGTTTTGACTGCAATACGTGCGGTATTATGAACGCTATTCATGAACAATCACCTGATATTGCTCAAGGTGTCGACCAATCATGGGAGGCCCAGCATGGTGAAGCGCAAGATAAGCTTTCAGAAACAGGCGCGGGCGATCAAGGCATGATGTTTGGATATGCATGCACTGAAACACCAACCTTAATGCCACTTCCAATTTATTTGGCCCATCGTCTTGCGGAGCGTCTTGCTTTTGTGCGTAAATCAGGGCTTCTTACCTATTTGCGTCCCGATGGAAAAACGCAGGTGAGCGTTAAATACGAGGACAATAAGCCAATAAGTGTTGAGGCTGTTGTGGTATCAACACAACATGCAGAAGATGTAACGCATGAGCAGCTTGTTGTTGATATTACTGATGAAGTTATTAAGCCTGTTTTTGAATCATTGAATCTCGATTATCGTGAACCAAAAATCTATATTAATCCAACGGGTCGTTTCGTTGTGGGTGGTCCTATGGGTGACTCAGGATTGACAGGCCGAAAGATTATTGTGGACACCTATGGCGGTATGGGGCGCCATGGAGGTGGTGCGTTCTCAGGTAAAGATTGCACTAAGGTCGATCGATCTGCGGCCTACGCAACACGTTGGGTTGCTAAAAATATAGTGGCTGCGGGTCTTGCTGATCGTTGTGAAGTTCAGGTTGCCTACGCTATTGGTGTTGCTCATCCTGTCTCATTGATGATTGACACCTTTGGGACCGGTTACGTTGATCAAGAAATTTTGGAGCAAGCAGTTCGTGAGGTGTTTGACTTGCGTCCTGCTGCTATTATTGAACAACTGGATTTACGCAGGCCTATTTTCCGTAAGACGGCAGCATATGGTCATTTTGGTCGTGAGCTTCCTGAATTTACGTGGGAACGTACTGATAAGGTCGATGAACTTAAGGCAGCAGTTGCTCGTCTTTCATAAATAGGCTGCACGAGTTTTGTTGTACCTATGAGTGGTGCTCTTGTATGAGTGATGCTCTACTTAGGGGGACAACCCAAAGGAACGTACATGCGCGTTGCAACCGTTGTTTTAGATATTGCCACTCAGGCACTTGATCAGGGATATTCCTATCAGGTGCCTGATTCGTTTCCTGATGATCTGATCGGGCGTGCGGTTCTTGTTCCGTTTGGAAATAGAAAAGCGATCGGGTTTGTTGTTTCAGTTTCTAACGGTTCTCTTGATGACTCTAGTGATAACATTCACGATCAGCATGCCATGGTTGTTGTAGATGAGTCGAGCGAACCGATTAGTTCGTTGGCCAAAAGGCCTGTGGGTGTGCCTGATGCATCAGGTGTCCTTGAGCAGCTACCGTTGCTAGGTTTTGAGAATGAGTTGCCTCAAGAAACCAAGCAACTATCTCATACGCAATCACTCCATGATCAGTATGTTTGCGCACACCAGATGCCGGTTTCAAAAAGAAAACGTCTCAAAGAGATTGAAGAGGTGCTCACTGAACCTTATTTCACTGAACGCGGTGCGCGCTTGGCACTTCATATGGCACATACTTACTTAGCACCACTGTCTGCTTGCGTGAGATTGCTGACTCCTCCTGGAGGTGTGCCTAAGATTGAAAAGATTGGTACAGCATGGGTGCCTACTCAGCCAGTAATTCGCGAGGTCGATGATAGATGGGTTGCTCTCACGCCAGAAGGACACACGTATACGCCCGCGAAAAATGCCACGAAGCAGCGAGCGGTACTTGCAGCGCTTTCTGAAGGCGCGCTTCGCACTATAGATTTGCGTAGCGAATTTGGCTCAGTTGATAGTGTACTTAAGACGTTTGAAACTAAAGGCCTCGTTACGATTGAGTCACGCCGCAAATTCCGCTCATCGCAAGAAGTAAGCACGGTATTTGCGCAGCGCGTGCAATCCGATTTGGTATTGACACCAGACCAACAACACGCACTTGAGGTTGTACAGAATGCTTATGCTGATCACAATGGACAAACGGTGGTCTTGGAAGGTGTAACAGGATCAGGTAAAACGGAAGTCTATCTTTGTGCGCTTGATGAAGTGCTTGCTCAGGGGCAAAGTGCTGTTGTGCTTGTTCCTGAAATATCGCTCACTCCCCAAACGGTTGCGCGGTTTAGAAACAGATTTGGAGACACCGTTGCGGTTATCCATTCACGCATGTCGCAAGGGGAGCGTTATGACCAGTGGGAAATGATCCGCACGGGACAATCACGCGTAGTAGTTGGAGCGCGTTCAGCATTGTTTGCTCCTGTGAGCGATTTAGGGATGATCATCATTGATGAGGAGCATGAATCAAGCTACAAACAAGATCAGGCACCGCGCTATGTTACGCGCGATGTGGCGGCCTGGCTTGTACGCGATGGGGGAGCAACGCTTGTGCTCGGCTCGGCGACTCCTTCAATTGAGGCATTGTATTGCGCCAAACACAATCCAAGTTGGCATCATGTCCAAATGCTTCATCGTGCTAACGGAAGATCCTTGCCTCCAATCCACGTTGTCGATATGGCACGTGAATTTGGCCAAGGATCGCGTTCTATGTTTTCTCGTGAACTTAGAGAAGCACTCTTTGAAACGCTCGATTCGGGACAAAAAGCGGTGCTTTTATTAAATCAACGTGGTTTTGCGCAGTTTTTGCTTTGTCGCGATTGCGGTTATGTGCCAACCTGCGCATCCTGCTCGACATCACTTACGTATCACGAGCAGGGCAATAAGCTTGTGTGTCATCATTGTGGCTACCATGTGCCTGTTCCGCCTCGCTGTCCTGAGTGTGGATCACCCTATTTAAAACGCTTTGGTGCCGGTACACAACGGGTAGAGTCTGAGTTGTATCAATTGCTTGTTCAACATGCACATGAGAAGCATTTGAAACACGGTGCTCTTTTATCCAGTGCGGTAGAAGAGCAGTCAAAGTCTGATCCTATCGCCATACCTAAAATTGTTCGCATGGATGCTGACACAACGGCACGCAAAGGGGATCATCAGCGTCTTTTAGAACAGTTTATGCTTGCTGATTCGGCGGTGTTACTTGGTACGCAAATGATTGCAAAAGGTCTTGACTTTGATGAGGTAACGCTTGTTGGTGTAATTAATGCTGACACTATGCTTAACCTGCCTGACTATAAAGCGATGGAGCGAACATTTAACCTTATTGAGCAGGTAGCAGGGCGTTGCGGACGTGGATCGTTGCCGGGGCGCGTTATCGTACAAACCTATGAGGCATTCAATCCAGTTATTCGCGCTGTTGCACACCATGATAGAGACACTTTTTTAGAAAATGAACTTACCACTCGTGCTGATTTGTCTTACCCGCCTTTTGTTGAGCTTATTAATATTTTGTTTTGGGGCAATGATGAGCAAGCGGTTTCTCAGGTTGCTCAAGAGGTGTATCGAGATCTGCTTGATGTGTTATGCGATGCAGGGGTTGATAATTGGGAGCTTTATCCACCGCAACCTTGTGTGCTTTCACGGCTGAAAAGGGATTATCGCTACCATTGCTTGATAAAGGTACCGCGTGATGCAAATCCATCTGAAGTCCTTGCTTTCTATTTTAGAAAGCGTAAACCAGTTGGTGAAGTGCACGTTTCTGTCGATATTGATCCTGATAGCCTGCTGTAAAAAGTGTTCCTTACTGATGATTGTTACCAGGGATTATTACAATTAACAAATACAAACAATCAAAGCCGTTTCCATAGCTATTCAGTGAAGTCACGAAAACTTTCCTCATATGGTAGAAATTGGGGTATAATGTTTCGATGTCTATTTAGCGGGTTGTTCAAAATTGAGTGAATAACCTCATACGGGATGGAAGGTAGGAAAACGTGGCAAAAGCCTCTACTAAATCGACCGCATCCAAGGAAACAAAATCTACAAAAGCTGCAGAAGAAACTGCAGCAAACGTATCTAAAACAAGCCCAAAGCCAAAAAGCCCTGCTTCTTCTGAGAAGAAAACGTCTAAAAAAACTCCTGCTAAAACGGCAGCCAAATCTACGACAAAAAAGACCGCTAAAACCGAGTCAAAGCAAGCTACGCCAAAAAACGTTGACGTATTAGTTGAAGACGACGATCTTGATGACCTTGATGAAGAGGACATTCTTGATCAAGAGGTAGTCGAAACTGATCTCGATGGCGCTGTTGATGAAGCAATTGATGTCAAAGAAGAAGTAAGTCTTGATGATGAAGATCTTCTTGATGGAATTCCCGAAGAGGAACTGAAAGCTACCGTAGAAATTGCCGTTCCTAAAGTAGGCGGCAAATCTAAGACTTCTAGAACACGTAAGCATACGAGTGATACCTCAGTTACCTTGTTGACGGGTGATCCTGTTCGTATGTATCTCAAAGAGATTGGTAAAGTTAATCTTCTTACTGCAGCAGAAGAGATTGACTTAGCTATGAAAATTGAGGCGGGTGTTGCTGCGACAGAAGAGCTCGAAAAAGCTGAGGAAGAAGGTATTGAGCTCGAGCGTCGTGAGCGCAGGCGTCTTTCACGCATTGAGCAGGTTGGTCTTGATGCAAAACAGCAGCTGATTGAAGCAAACTTGCGTTTGGTTGTATCTATTGCTAAGCGCTATGTTGGTCGCGGTATGTTGTTTTTGGATTTGATCCAAGAGGGCAACCTTGGTCTTATTCGTGCTGTTGAAAAGTTTGACTATACCAAGGGCTTTAAATTTTCTACCTATGCTACTTGGTGGATTCGTCAAGCTATTACGCGCGCCATTGCTGATCAGGCACGCACTATTCGTATTCCCGTGCACATGGTTGAGACTATTAATAAATTAGTTCGTATTCAACGTCAGCTCTTGCAGTCTTTAGGCCGTGAACCAACTCCTGAAGAGATTGCAGAAGAAATGGGATTGACTCCAGAGCGTGTTCGTGAGATTCAAAAGATTTCTCAAGAGCCTGTTTCTTTAGAGACACCTATTGGTGAGGAGGAAGATTCTCAGCTGGGTGACTTTATTGAAGATGACGCTGCTGTTGCACCGCCTGACGCTGCAAGCTTTACTATGCTTCAAGAACAGCTATCAAAGACTCTCGATGGTCTTGCAGAGCGTGAGCGCAAGGTAATTTCACTTCGATTTGGTCTTGAAGACGGTCACCCTCGCACTCTTGAGGAAGTGGGTCGTGAGTTTGGTGTTACGCGTGAGCGTATCCGACAGATTGAGTCTAAGACGCTTGCGAAGCTCCGTCATCCTTCACGCTCTCAAAAGCTTAAGGATTATTTGGAAGACTAATACGACAGAGGTCTTTTATGCCTTATGAATTTTTTGCCACGTGCGCTGCTGGTTTCGAGGCGCTTTTGGCAGATGAATTAAAGACACTAACAGCTAAGCGCGTACGCCCTCTTCAAGGGGGCGTTGCTTTTTATGGTGACAATACATGTGCCTATCGCGTATGTATGTGGACACGCCTTGCTTCACGCGTTTTGCGCGTAATAGGACGTGTGGGTGCAGAGGATGCCGATGAGCTATATAAAGGCGTTACATCACTTCCTTGGCAAGATTATATTGGTCCCGATAAAACCATCGCTGTTTACGCACATGGCACCAATAAGAATCTTCATAATTCGGTGTTCAGTGCGGTAAAGACAAAAGATGCTATTTGTGATGCATTGCGAAATGTTCGTGGGGTGCGTCCTGATGTTGACTCTAAAAATCCCGATGTTGCGGTTAGAGTCACTATTCGTAAAAATAAAGCGACGATCTATCTCGACTATGCTGGCGCTTCACTCCACCAGCGTGGGTATCGTATTCCTGGCAAACAAGCAGAAGCTCCCCTTAAAGAAACACTTGCTGCTGCTTTATTAATGTGGGCAGGCTGGAAACCAAAAGCGCAGTTTCCTCATGTCTGCTATGACCCTGTGTGCGGCAGTGCGACCTTATTGCTTGAAGCAGCTATGATTGCGTGCGATATGGCTCCCGGTTTGCAGCGTGCTCGATGGGGGTTTGAGGGGCTTGCTGATTTTAATCCTGATATCTTGGACGACCTTATAGTAGAGGCGGAAGATAGGCTTGATGTAGGACTTCAAAATGCTCCGCACTTCATTGGTTCTGATATCAATCAAGAGGTATTAGAGCTTGGTCAAGCTTGCGCTAAGCGTCTTGGTTTGGCTTCGCTGTTTACCTTCATACAGGCATCGTGCTCTGATGCAGATAAGGTAGTTAGTAAGGCGATGGATGTTGATTTAGCCGAACTTTCTTCTTTGTCGGGATGGGTGGTGATGAATCCGCCCTATGGGCATCGTCTTCTTTCGCAAGGTCTTGATTCGTTTTATGAAGCGCTTTCACAAGGACTTCATGCATTACCTCAAACGTGGACGCTGGTTGCTATTACGCCTGATGAGCTTTTTGATACTCGTATTGGGTATGATGCTCAAGAAGAGACTCTACTCTATAATGGTACGCTTGAAACACTGGTGCGACGTTATGACTTATCGCAGAGTTTTATTGACTCTATGATGATTGCAACGCTTGCAGGCAGAGATACGGTGATAGAAGTGCGCTCTGGTGTTGAGCAAGCGCATCAATTTGCTGCTCGACTGCGCAAGATGATTAAAGTGCGCCGTAAATGGGCTAAACAAAATAAAATTTCCGCGTATCGCGTATATGATGCAGATCTTCCTGACTACTCCTTAGCTGTTGATCTGTATGAGGATGCTCAAACGTCTCGTATCTATCTTGTTCTTACTGAGTATAAGGCGCCCGCTTATATTGATCCGCAAAAAGCATTACGTCGTTTTGAGGATGCGGTAGCCATCGCGCAGACACTTCTTGATATTGCGTCTGACGCAGTATTTACGCGCGTGCGACAGCAAGCGCGTGGTGGTTCTCAATACCATCAAGAGGAGCGTACCAAGCACGTTATCCTTGTGCAAGAGCATGATTTTTTGTTTGAGGTCGACTTAAACGCATATCTCGATACGGGACTTTTTCTTGATCATCGTATTATGCGTGACTATTTATATGAGCAAGCGCACAACATGCGTTTTTTGAATCTTTTTGCTTACACGGGTACGGCAAGTGTTTATGCTGCAGCTGGTGGTGCCGCATCAACTACGACTGTTGATATGAGTCAAACGTATCTCGATTGGGCAGAGCGAAATATGATTCGCAATCTTGAGTTAGCTAAGTCCGCTCCATGCGCATTTTGCGGTAATAATGATTTTGTTCGCGCTGACGTTCTTGCCTGGCTTGATAAAGCGCAGCGCAATCCTACACGGCAGGGAGCGTATGATCTTGTGTTTGTTGATCCGCCTACGTTTTCAAATTCAAAAACGATGGGGGAGCGTACCTGGGATATTCAACGAGATCACGTGAGTATTTTGATGCAGCTCTATGATTTGTTGAGCGATGGCGGAAAACTATATTTTTCAGGAAATTTGCGCAACTTTAAACTTGATAGAGCGCCCCTTGAAGCACGTGGTTACTCGATTGTTGATCTTACAAAAGAGACGATCCCCGTTGATTTTGAGCGTAATCCTCATATTCACTTTTGTTATCTACTCACTAAGTAAGTGACTCCAAAAGAGCGATGGGTCATGGCGTATGTGTGACTAATTTTGTTTAATTAAGTGAGCGATTCCAAGAGAGCTGAACATCCAGCTACCACATCGGCATAGGTTTGTTCAAAATTTCCAGTATACCAGGGATCAGCAACATCGCGTGGATGGTCGGTCCAATCAAGTAACAACGAAATTTTGTGCGCAGGATCAGCAGGGTAAAAGCGCCTGAGATCATAACGATTTTCATCGTCCATGCCAATGATATAGTCAAAGTGATCGTAATCTTTGGGTGTGATGTGGCGTGCAGCGCGTGAGTTATAAGGGATGCGATGAGCGTCAAGCATGCGTCTGGTACCCCGGTGAATGTCGTTGCCGATCTCTTCATACGTGGTGGCTGCTGATTCAATTAACCATGTGCTTGCATCAAAGGTAGGATCTGTTTTTGCTTTTTGGGCGATAAGATCTTTCATAACGAATTCTGCCATAGGGGATCGACAAATATTGCCGTGACATACAAACAAGATAGAGGGCATAAGGACTCCTTTTATGACAAAGAGGCGTGTTGTTCATGCTTGGCGAGAGGAAGTCCAAAGCGGCTGCGCGGATACTGCGAGAGATACCAAGTAATAGTTGGAAAAAGCCACGCACTTGCAATAAGCCAGCCACCTAATACATCTGTTGGCCAATGGACACCAACATACACACGACTTACGCCAATGCTGAGGCCGATCGCTATAAAAACAATCCAGGTAAGTACCTCAAGGCCAACAGAGAGTTGATGTGCTCTAATAGCACGTACGATGAGGAGTGCTACGAGGCAGCACATGATCAAGCAACAGGCCGAATGCGCAGAAGGGAAGGAAAATGATTCTGGTCGTGCAATTAAGAGATTCTCTACAGGACGCTCAACGGTGTAGCAGAGTTTAAGTACCTGAACTAAGACGACAGCGCCAATAAGATTTCCCGTAAAAAAGATATCGTCATCCCAGTGATGCAAAAAACCTAGAAGGCAGGCAATTATGACAACCATGATGATGACTGAGGTGGGATTGCCCAGTGTAGTGAGCATAATGACCCACGGGTTGAGTTCTTCGGTTCGAAACGACTGGATGCTTCCTGCAACGGTTGCATTGAATGTAGCAACCCAATCGGCTTGAATGCTTACCTCATACCCCAAAAAGAAGAAGCATACAGCCATGATAGTAGCGCCAGCAATGGCTTGTTTAGAAGGTAGAGGAATACCCTTTTTTAAAAAGTTTTGGAGCGCTTGTTTAAGTGTTGATGATTCAGGTGGGTTAAGAACAGGCTTCATAGAGATTCCTAGTTTGTATAAAAAGACACGTGGTAGTGGTTTGCTAAAAGAGCAGCCCCTAAAATAAAACTAGCACCCAAAATGGATGCTAGTGAAAATTCTGGCTCCCCGGGTAGGATTCGAACCTACAACCCTCCGGTTAACAGCCG
>CAJMOJ010000026.1 GCA_905215035.1 uncultured bacterium | reverse complement strand
ATCCATCAGAGAAGGTTACTGCCCAAGAGCATGTCTTAGGTACCCCTGAACAACAGGCTGAAGCTGCCAAGCTTGCAAAGACTGGCGACTTTATGGGCTTTGCTGCTCTAGGTATTGGGGCAATAGCCCTTATCGCAGGAGCTGCACTTGTGGTTGCTCGACGCCGTATGAGGAAAGAATAGAAATAATCAACGATAAATAGTCATAGACGGATAATGCAAACAATTATCCTTGCGTAAGAAGTTATGTTTAGGTAAGGTTAATTGCAACAAATGAATACAGTCTTCAGGGCGAGGTGAAATTCCTCACTGGCGGTAATATTGTACTGGGATATAAAAATGATTCCAGTTGTAGATAGAGTCCGCGACCCAATTGACTAAGCGTAAATATGATTCTTATGCAACAATTGGCTGATCTGGTGTAAATCCAGAACCAACGGTTATAGTCCGGATGGAAGAAGATGAATAACAATCTCATATCTGTCGAGATAATGGATTATGTCTATGTTTACAATGCCCTGAAATGCTACAAGCGTTTCAGGGCATTTTTTTGATATCCAGCATCTCTTTATGGGAAAAGTTCAAAGCCGGGATTGCATTTATTTGGGATCGGTTTAGAGCATTTTCACGAAAGGAGGTGTTGTTGAATGAATGATCAGCTAGAAGATATACGTCATATGCGTTATGCTCTTGCACTTGCACAGCGTGGCGTGGGACTTGTAAATCCCAATCCTTTGGTCGGTGCTCTTCTTGTTAAAGATGGCCGTATTATTGGTCAGGGTTGGCATCATGCCTTTGGCTTACCTCACGCAGAACGAGAGGCGCTTGCGGATTGCGCTAAAAGAGGAGAAGATCCTCAAGATTCAACCTTGTATGTTACGTTAGAACCTTGCTGTCACACAGGCAAACAGCCACCTTGTACAGAGGCGGTTATTGCTTCAGGTATTAGTCGTGTTGTTGTTGGTGCCTCGGATCCAAATCCTAAAGTTGCAGGTAGGGGCATTGCGCTTTTGCGATCAGCGGGAATACAAGTTGATGAGGGCGTATGTCTTGATGAGTGCAGACAAATTAATACAGCATTCTTCCACTACATTGCGACTACTATGCCGTATGTCACTGTCAAGTATGCTATGACGCTTGATGGGAAAATTGCAACACGAACTGGTAAATCTCGCTGGATTACTTCTGATGCGGCACGTAAACGAGTTCACCTGGACCGTCAAAAAAATATGGGCATCATGGTGGGCGTCAACACTGTTATTCAAGATGATCCACTTCTTACTTGTCGTCTTGATGACTTCCTGGAAAAGGGTACTTGTAATTCATGCGATTGCACTACTGAATTTATTCCACAACCCAAACATCCCATCCGTATTATTTGTGATACCAATTTACGTACTCCGCTTACGTCAGCAGTGGTAAAGACTGCTTATGAAGTTCCAACCATTATTGTCACGAGTGTGACCGATGTGGCTCGTCATATGCCGTATCGTGAGGCGGATTGTGATCTGATCGTAGTTCAAAAAGCAGGCGACTCATTAGATTTATATGATGCGATGGAGAAGCTAGGCGCGCTTGGTATTGACTCGATTTTGCTTGAGGGAGGCGCAACATTGGCATGGTCTGCGTTTGCTTTCGATGTAGCTCATGCAGTTCAGGCTTATATCGCCCCTAAAATATTTGGTGGATCACAAGCTTTGTCTCCTGTTGGAGGACTAGGAGTTGATGCACCTAAGCATGCAATCACGTTGAGTAAGCCTCGTATCACGTATCTCGGTTCTGATGTGTTATTGGAATGTGAGGTCAATTAGATGTTTACCGGTATTGTTGAAGAAGTAGGTAGTCTTATCGCAAAAAAACCAGGATCGGCATCAGCGACACTTACTATTTGCGCGCCTTATGTGCTAAAGGATGTATCGCTTGGTGATTCGATTGCAACTAATGGTGTGTGTCTTACTGTAACTTCATTTGACACAACTTCATTTACGGCAGATGTAATGCATGAAACGCTTGATCGTTCAACGCTTGGTACGCTCAATCCAGGCGATCCTGTCAATCTTGAACGCGCTATGTCAGCGCAAGGAAGATTTGGTGGCCATATTGTTTCTGGGCATATTGATGGGGTAGGACGCATCACGGCGATTAAGCGTGATGATACTGCAATTTGGTACACCATAGACGCTGCTCCCGAAATATTGCGTTATGTGATTGAGAAGGGTTCGATCACACTTGATGGCATCAGTCTTACGGTTGCTCGTGTGTCCACTCACGATTTCAGTGTTTCAGTGATTCCTCATACACAGGCACATACCAATCTTATAAGCAAACATGTGGGCGATCAGATCAATATTGAGTGTGATGTGATTGGGAAGTATGTAGAAAAACTGCTGAACTTTCAAAAGTCATCAGAACAATTTATAGAGCGATCTGATAAGGAATCACGTACCTCGTCATCGTCGGGTGTTACAAAAGCATTTTTAGAATCGTGCGGTTTTTAAAGCTGCAATGTTAGAAAAGAGAATTTGAAGATGTTGCTGGTCTTGTGATGTTTTATGTAGTCGTATGAGATCAGTAAATAGAGGAGAAAATATGTTTGAGTTTAGTACTATCGAAGACGCATTGGAGGACTTGCGTAACGGCAAAATTATTCTTTGCACGGATGATCCCGATCGTGAGAATGAAGGTGATTTTATCTGTGCCGCTCAATTTGCCACTACAGAAAATGTCAACTTTATGGCCAAGTATGGCAAAGGACTCATCTGTATGCCCATGAGTCAAGAATATTGTGCTCGTTTGAGATTTCCGCAAATGGTGACACAAAACACTGATAACCATGAAACTGCATTTACCGTATCAATCGATCATGTTGATACAACAACCGGTATTTCTGCGCAAGAGCGCTCGTTAACCGCTCTCAAATGTGTTGATCCACAAGCACGACCAGAAGATTTCCGTAGACCAGGACATATGTTTCCTCTCATGGCAAAACCTCATGGTGTTCTTGAGCGCAATGGGCACACAGAGGCTACCGTGGATTTATGTCGTTTAGCAGGTTTGGAGCCCTGTGGTTTGTGCTGTGAAATCATGCGTGAGGATGGCACGATGATGCGTACTCCTGAGCTCATTGAACTGGCACAAGAATTCGGTTTAACGTTTATTTCAATTAAGGCGCTGCAGGAGTACCGTAAGCAGCATGATCAGTTAGTTGAGCGTGTTGCGGTTACTAAAATGCCTACAAAATATGGTGATTTTAGAGCCTATGCCTATGTCAATAAGCTCAACGGAGAACATCATGTAGCGCTTGTTAAAGGTGATCTTGGCGATGGGAAAAACGTACTTTGCCGTGTTCATTCAGAATGTTTAACGGGCGATGCGTTTGGCTCGTTGCGTTGTGATTGTGGCGATCAGTTTGCTGCTGCTATGCGTGCTGTCGAACGAGAAGGACGAGGCGTTGTTCTTTATATGCGTCAAGAAGGACGTGGAATTGGTCTGGTAAACAAATTGCGTGCCTATGAATTGCAGGATCAAGGCATGGATACGCTTGAAGCAAATATTGCTCTTGGGTTTGAAGGTGATCTTCGCGAGTACTATATTGGCGCACAGATTTTACGTGATCTTGGTATTTCAACCATGCGTTTACTTACTAATAACCCTGATAAGGTCTATCAGCTTTCAGGCTTCGGTCTTGAAATTGTTGAGCGTGTGCCTATTCAGGTTCCAGCAACAGAACATGATTTGTTCTACCTTAAAACCAAGCAAGAAAAGATGGGTCATATTCTTGCATTGAACTAAGGAGTTAAACAGCCAAGAGGCTAAACAGATCGAGGCCAAACAATTAGAGCTAAACAGTTAGGGACTGAACAGCCAAGAGACTACATAACTGCGTAATTATAAAAAACGGCTCTGAAATTTGAAATAGGTTTGAGATAAGACACATCGGGTAAGACCGAAACAAAACAGAATAGAACTGAGTAAACCAAAGTAAAGCAAAATAAAGTAAGACAAAACAACAGAAAGGATTGTATTCCTATGGCTACGTTTGAAGGAAAGCTTGTTTCTTCTGATATTAAAATTGGTATTGTTGCTTCTCGTTTTAATGAGTTTATTACTTCCAAGTTGATCGGGGGAGCGATGGATGCTCTTTTGCGTCACGATGTAAAAGAAGAGAACGTTGATCTTGCTTGGGTTCCGGGCGCTTTTGAGACCCCCCTTGTTGCTAAGAAGATGGCAGAAACCGGTAAGTATGATGCAGTAATTTGCTTGGGTGCTGTCATTCGTGGTGCAACATCACATTACGATCTTGTATGTAATGAGGCAGCAAAAGGTATTGCGCACGTTTCGCTTGAGGCGGGAATTCCTGTAATGTTTGGCATCGTGACGACCGATACTATTGAACAAGCAATTGAGCGTGCTGGTACCAAAGCAGGCAATAAAGGCTTTGATTGTGCGGTTTCTGCGATAGAAATGGTTAATGTTATTAAGCAAATTGAAGCATAAGTGAAAGGTGACTATGAAAGCTGGATCAAAACATACCGTTTTTCATATTCCTGATCGTATGATGAGTGAAACGCAGCCATGTTGGCAGCAGACAAGCGAGTCGCATGGAACTATCTTTTTTGATTATGATGGGACCCTGCATGATTCTATGGCGGTGTATGGTCCAGCTTTTCGTAGTGCTTATGCATGGCTAGTTGAACAGGGATATATGCCTGCTCGAGAGTTTAGTGATAGTTGGATTAGTCATTGGCTTGGTTATACCACGAAGGCCATGTGGACGACATTTGCACCGGATCTCCCCGAATCTGTTTGGCGTACGGCAGCCGCATTGGTAGGAAAAGAGATGGATGCGCGCACGCTTGCTGGTAAAGCGCGCCTATTTATAGGTGTTCCTGATATGCTCACCCAGCTTAGGTCAAAGGGCTTTCAACTTGCGCTTTTAAGCAATTGTCGTATTGAGTATTGTCAGGCGCATCGGGCGATGTTTCAGCTTGACCAATGGTTTGATTTTTATTGTGCGGCAGAAGATTATAACGATATTTCAAAAGGAGAGATGTTCCAGCAGGCCACTAATCCTAACAGTAAGTGTTTTAGGGCAGAGATTAAAGAACACCCTTTGCGCGTCCACAGCGCGTCGCGGTTGCCGCTTGAAGGTCCTTATATGATTGTGGGCGATCGCTTTCACGATATAGAAGCGGCAAACGATAACGGTATTGCTTCTGTTGGATGTCTCTATGGATTTGGAGAGCCGTCTGAGCTTGATGGTGCGACGTATCTTGTCCAGAGTCCTACTGATATTCTTGACTGTATTGAACGTGCCTTTTGCTAAGACCTCATCGTTGGGCTTCTTTGCAAGTGATGAGCTCTTTGAAAAATGAGTAGTATTCTCGCTCAAAGGCACTATGTTTTAAGCGAATAAATGAAATATCATGAGTGATAGGTTTAGGTTCGATCGAAATAATGCCAAGCTGTCCGCGATCTAGTTCTTCTTCAATGGCTGCTTCATAAAGAAATGAAATTCCGAGGCCTTCTGAGAGCATTACTTTTATAATGCCTAAACTTCCGATTTCATTTACATCAACAAAGGCATTTAGCGAAAGTTTTTGTTCAGCAAGTGCATGTTCAAGTATGGCACGCGTGCCTGACCCTTTTTCACGAACAAAGAGCGGTAAACCAAAAAGATCTTCGAATGATGCATGTCTACCATTGAGTTCATGACTGCTTGCGCAAGCGCAGACAAAACGCTCGGTACTAAACGTGTTGCATTCATAGATCGATTGGTCGAACAATCCTTCAACAAAGGCACAATCAATCAAGCCTTTGTCAAGAAGCTCAAGCAGCTCTTTGGTGTCGCCAGAAATAATTGTGATTTTGAGTTCGGGATGCTCTAAAAGAAGCCGCGTAAGCGGCCGCGCTACGATATATTCGCCAGCTGTTAGCGTCATACCAAGAGTGAGCTGGTGATAGGCGTTTGTGCTTAAAGTGCGGATTTTTTCATGCAAAATCGCATCATCGTGCATACGCGTGGAGAGTACCTGCTGGAGAATGGTTCCAGCCTTAGTAAGTGAAAGCTTATGATGCTTGTACTCAAAGAGGGGAGTTCCATATTCTTTTTCTAAAAAAGAAATATGTTGCGACACGGTGGGCTGAGTAATATGCAGTTGTTTAGCTGCTGCGGTATAGTTGCGTGTTTGGCAGACGGTAAGGAATGTCTTTACTCTAAAATCTAGCATGAGCGTAATCCTCTTATCGATACCAGCTTTGTTTGTCCTGCTTACTATAAGGATAAATTATAGTGACATAAATAATTATAAGGAATAGTTTTTGTCGAAATCGGGAATACTAGTAAAAGTGTTCGAACGAGTCCAATAGGCATAAAACTATTGAAAGGGTGGTTATGAAGGACTTTATTAAGCGAGTTCCTATTCCTACGGCAGGAGTTGCACTTGGTTTAGCAGCTTTGGGTAATTTGCTCGATCCTTATTTAGGGGTCGCTCGCTTTCTTTGTGGATCGCTTTCCTTGCTTTTGGTTGTTTTAGTCATTAGTAAGGCATGTTTATTTCCGGCCATGATTAAGGAGGATTTCAGGAATCCTATCCTTGCTAGCGTATCAGCAACATTATTTATGGCAATCATGCAGTTGACAGGCTACCTTGCTCCCTTCGCATATGCGCCAGCCTTTATTGCTTGGATGGCTGCCATTGTTGCTCATCTTTGTTTGATGGTGTGGTTTGTATTTAGATTCTTTCTATCGTTTAAGCTTGCGAGTGTTTTTCCAACCTATTTTATTTGCTATGTTGGCATTATTGTTGCAGCGTTGACTTCTCCCATATATGGTATGGAAGCTTTTTGAACGGTATTGTTCTGGATTGGATTTAGTTGCTATCCTGTTTTGCTCGTTTTAATCTCTATCCGTTATATCAAGTATCCTGTACCTCATGCTGCTCGACCACTTTTGTGTATCTATTCTGCTCCAGCAAGTCTCTCTATCGCAGGCTATCTTGCTATTACCGAAAACCCTAATTTGATTTTTATTGCTGTGCTTCTTGCTTTTGCTCAATTTTGTTTTATTTCTGTCTTGGTAAAAGTTCCTTCTTTCATTAAAGGTGGTTTTTTCCCAAGCTATGCGGCTATGACGTTCCCGTTTGTAATTACAGCAACCGCTCTCGGTCTCGCTATTGATTTGTTTGCCTTTGAAGGACTTGCTCTGAGCTGTTTTCAGGCACTCTATGTATTTGAAACAGTGTTTGCAACAGGGATGGTAGCGTTTGTCTTTGCACACTACGTTAAGTTTTTAAGTGAGCCGATTCGTGATGTAGTTAAGACCTATCGAACAAACTCTATTAGCGTGTCTGATGCGGAATAAAAAGAGGATTTACTATACAAATAAGATTTCTTTGATCTACCTCTAATCCTACCTCTGACCTCATGTTCTTAGTTTTGCGATGCTCTTTTGTGAAATTGTATTTGTAAAAGCGTATCTAAAGTAATAAAGCCGCTGCTTTCTTGATTTTGCAATTTGTGCGATCAAGAGAACAGCGGCTCTTTGCGTTATGAGTTACTTTTTATGAATTGCTCGATCAGTATTAAGCGAGTAGCTTTTCAACAGAAGCAAGACGTACGCAGCAGACAAATACTTCCATTGCTTCTTTAAGCTCCTCAAGAGGAGGAAGGGTAGGAGCAATGCGAATGTTGGAATCGCGAGGATCATTCTTATAGGGATATGTCGCACCAGCGCCGGTCATCGTTACCCCTGCTTCTTTTGCTAAGGCAACAATACGCTTTGCAGTACCTTCAGGAGCATCAAAAGACACAAAATAGCCACCACGCGGATTGGACCATGAGCCGCAGCCCGTAGGCGTGAGATTTTCATCAAGGATGGAAAGAACAAGCTCAAATTTTGGACGCAAAATAGCAGCATGTTTTGCCATGTGTGCAGCAACCCCATCGCCATCCTTTAAGAAAAGAGCATGACGAAGCTCATTGATTTTGTCATGTCCAATAGTCTGCACGCCCATACGTTTTGTAATTTCTGCAACATTATCAGCTGAAGCAGCAAGACCAGAAATACCTGCTCCAGGGAATGTGATTTTAGATGTTGAAGCAAACTTGAAGTAGCGATTAGGGTTTCCGGCTGCATGGCATGCCTTGGCAATGTCTTTGAGCTGATCTTGATCAGCGGGATCATCAAAAAGGTGGTGGACCGCATATGCATTGTCCCAGAAAATACGGAAATCATCAGCGGCGCATTTCATGGAAGCAAGACGATCAACTACGTCATCAGAATAGGTGACGCCACCAGGATTAGAATACTTAGGAACACACCAGATACCCTTGATGGCCGCATCGTCTGCTACCAGCGCTTCGACGACATCCATATCAGGACCATCTTCAGTCATGGGGACAGGAAGCATGGTGATGCCGAATGCCTCAGTCACGCCAAAGTGACGATCATAGCCTGGGACGGGACAAAGGAATTTAACTTCATCGAGTTGACACCAAGGGGTAGACCCAAGTGTGCCAAACATCCAACAACGTGCAACGGTGTCATACATGATATTGAGGCTTGAGTTACCAAAAACGATAGTGGTGTCTGCGTTATCGTCAAGGATAGATGCCATTAATTCGCGTGCTTCAGTGATGCCGTCAACAATGCCATAATTGCGAACGTCATTTCCAGCGGCATCTTTGATAGGGCCGTTTGAGTTAACTATGTCGAGCATAGGCATACTGAGATCGAGTTGGTTTGCTGCCGGTTTTCCACGTGCCATATTAAGGGACAAACCACGCTCTTTGAACGTTTTGTATTCTTCTTCAAGCGCTGCTTTAAGAGAAGTGAGCTCTTCTTTGGTCATGTCAGCATAGAATGCCATGCCAGTTTTCCTTTCGTTATCCATATGATTGGTGGCTCTCACGAGAATGTGGGGGAGCACTTTAGTTAGGAACAGTATAATCCTGCACGTTCATGCAATACTGCTTGAATCCTCCGAGTAAAAAAGAAAGGCATGTATATGGTATCTAATGACTTCTGGGTACTATTGGCGATGTTGATCTACTTTGTAGTCGTTGTCGTCATTGGCTTTTTGTATGCCAAAAAGTCCAACCAGTCTGCAGAAAACTACTTTTTAGGTGGTCGTGGACTGGGTCCCTGGTTGACGGCGCTGTCAGCTGAAGCGTCCGATATGTCTGGTTGGCTTCTTATGGGTCTACCAGGTCTTGCTTATTTTTGTGGTGCGTCAGATGCAATGTGGACCGCAATTGGTTTGGCGATCGGCACCTACCTTAACTGGAAGTTTGTTGCAAAACGCCTGCGCAAATATTCTCAAGTCGCAGGCAATGCTATTACACTTCCAAATTATTTCTCTAATCGTTTTCATGATAAGAAAAATATCTTAATGACGATTGCCGCAATCATCATTTTGTTGTTCTTCAGCATTTATGTTGGTTCATGTTTTGTTACGTGCGGCAAGCTTTTCTCAACATTATTTGGCCTTGATTACGCAACCATGATGGTGTTGGGTGCATTGATTGTATTTCTCTACACCTTTGTTGGTGGTTATCTGTCTGTTTGTACAACAGATTTAATCCAGGGTTCTATCATGATCTGTGCGCTTGTAGTTGTTTTCTGTGGTTCGGTTGCACAAGCAGGCGGTATTGAAAACACTCTTGCATATTTGCAGTCTATTCCAGGATTCTTGTCAGGTACAGAAATGGCAGTGCCTGTTGTAGGATCCGATGGATCGCAACTGGTAACTGATGGTCTACCTGAGTTTGGGGAACCAACAGAATACGGTCTTATTGCTATTGTTTCTTGTCTTGCATGGGGCTTGGGATACTTTGGTATGCCTCAGGTTTTGGTTCGCTTTATGTCCATTGAAAATTCCAGCTTGATCAAAAAGAGCCGTATTATCGGTGTAACCTGGGTTGTCATTTCGCTTGCTTGCGCTGTATCGATTGGTTTGATCGGTCGTGCAGTTATGCCCGTTGAATTTTTAACACAATCTGCTGCTGAGAATATCTTTATTGTCCTCTCACAGATGCTGTTACCTTCATTTTTCTGTGGTCTTGTTGTATCGGGTATTTTTGCTGCAGCAATGTCTTCATCTTCATCATACCTTTTGATTTCTGGCTCTGCTGTTGCAGAAAATATTTTCCGAGGTCTTATTAAGCGTGATGCTACCGATGGACAAGTGCTTATTGTTGCGCGTTTAACCTTGGTGGCAATTTTATTGTTTGGTATTGTTATTGCACTTGATGAGAATTCAACAATCTTCAATATTGTTTCTTATGCATGGGCAGGCTTTGGTGCTTCGTTTGGCCCACTGATGCTTTTCTCGCTTTATTGGCGTCGTACTAATATGCAAGGTGCCCTTGCAGGAATGGCAACTGGCGCAATTGTTGTTGTGGTGTGGCATGAATTCCTGAAGCCATTAGGTGGCCTTTTTGGTGTTTATGAATTGCTGCCTGCCTTTATTTTGGGTTCTTTAGCCATTGTGATTGTGTCGCTTCTTACCAAAGCACCATCCGAGGAAATCACCAATGAATTTGATCATTATATGGAGGCCGACTGCTAAAAGGGTAGTAGAGCAACTTCGGATTATTTTTTGATCAAGTTTTTACTTCAAAAGTGTGAAACTTAAAAATCTTTTGACGCACAAGACGGCCTGAGCGGATGCTCAGGCCGTTTATCATCGGTGAGCGGTTTTGCTTAAATACCGCCGGTGATCGGGTAAAATAACAAAACGAAGGAAGTAATTGTGCCCAGGATATGGATAGATACACGCGGGGGCGTGTAAGCCGTTGACATTAAAAGATGGGTAGCGTATTATTCCTTTGCCCGCTTGAACTAAGCATAGTGTGTTTGAGCAGGCAGGCAGCTTGAAAATTGCACATGACAAAAAATGGAAGCGTACCAAAGCGGTCAAATGGGACGGGCTGTAAACCCGTTGGCTCAGCCTTCCAAGGTTCGAATCCTTGCGCTTCCACCATTTGCCCACATAGCTCAGCCGGTAGAGCACTTCGTTGGTAACGAAGAGGTCAGCAGTTCGAGTCTGCTTGTGGGCACCAGCTTTATGGCGGTGTAGCTCAGTTGGTTAGAGCACACGGTTCATACCCGTGGCGTCACTGGTTCGAATCCAGTCACCGCTACCATTTAATTTTTCGCTTACGTTTGTAAGCTTTTCTTTACAGTTAATTGCCCTCAAAAGGCATTTCCATTAGGAGGACTAAATGGCAAAGGAAAAGTTTGAGCGTACTAAGCCACATGTAAACATTGGCACCATCGGTCACGTTGACCATGGCAAAACTACGCTTACCGCTGCAATCTCCAAGACCCTTTCTTCTAATGACGGTTCTCATGGTTCTGCAAACGCAGACTTTACCGCATTTGAAGACATCGATAAGGCTCCTGAAGAGCGCGAGCGCGGTATTACCATCTCTATTGCTCACATTGAGTATGAGACTGACACTCGTCACTACGCACACGTTGACTGCCCAGGCCATGCTGACTACGTCAAGAACATGATTACTGGTGCTGCTCAGATGGATGGTGCTATTCTCGTTATCGCTGCAACTGACGGCCCAATGGCTCAGACTCGTGAGCACATCTTGCTCGCTCGTCAGGTTGGCGTTCCTTACATCGTTGTATTCTTGAACAAATGCGACATGGTTGATGACGAAGAGCTCCTTGAGCTTGTTGAAATGGAAGTTCGTGAACTTCTTGATTCTTATGAGTTCCCTGGAGACGACACCCCAATCATCCGTGGTTCTGCTTTGAAAGCTCTCGAGGGCGACGCTGCATACCAGGATAAGATCTGGGAGCTCATGGACGCTGTTGATTCTTACATCCCAACTCCAGAGCGCGACGTTGATAAGCCATTCTTGATGGCTATCGAGGATACCATGACTATTACCGGTCGCGGTACTGTTGCAACTGGTCGTGTTGAGCGCGGCGTTCTTCATGTTAACGATGAACTTGAAATCGTTGGCATCAAAGAGACCGAGAAGACCGTTTGCACCGGTATTGAGATGTTCCGCAAGCTTCTTGATGAGGCTCAGGCTGGCGACAACATCGGTTGCTTGCTCCGTGGCATTAAGCGTGAGGACATTGTTCGTGGTCAGGTTCTCTGCAAGCCAGGCTCTGTAACTCCTCATACTGAGTTCGAGGGTCAGGTTTACATCCTTACTAAGGAAGAAGGCGGACGTCATACTCCATTCTTTGATGGCTATCGTCCTCAGTTCTACTTCCGCACCACCGACGTTACTGGTGTTGCACACCTCCCAGAAGGCACCGAAATGGTTATGCCTGGTGATAATGTTGAGCTCCGCGGTGAACTCATTCATCCTATCGCTATGGAGGAAGGCCTTCGCTTCGCTATCCGCGAGGGTGGTCGCACTGTTGGATCTGGTCGTATCACCAAGATCATCAAATAACACGAATTATTTGAAAGCTTATGACAGAACCCGCTTCGGCGGGTTCTGCTTACGCAATAGGTCATGCGCAAACAAGCTCACGATTAATATTTAAAGGAGAATTCATGCGTACTTTGGTCACTTTGGCATGCACAGAGTGCAAGCGCCGCAACTATACGACCAAGAAGAACAAGCAGAATAATCCTGATCGTATTGAGTTTAAGAAATATTGCAAATGGTGCGGTCATCACACCATGCATAAAGAAACTCGTTAAGATTAGGCAATAGATACGCCAGTAGTTCAATTGGTAGAGCGTCGGTCTCCAAAACCGAAAGTTGAGGGTTCGAGTCCTTCCTGGCGTGCCAGCTTGTTATTAGAGCAGCTATAAGCTGCTTCTTTGGCGTTATAGGAAAGTTTGATTTCCAGAGCAGGAAGTTATATGGCAAAGAAGTCAAAAACACAGAGAGCAAAAGCGTCTGCTAATCGTCAGGCAAAAAAAGCTGCTGCTGAATTAGCCGATCAGGCTCCCGTCGTTGAAGAAGAAGCGCCTAAAGCAAAACGTTTTGGTAAGGCTTCCGAGTCTTCGGAAAAAAAGCAAGCACCTAAACAACCTGCTAAATCGCAAAGCTCGCAGGCAGCAAAGAAGAAGCCTAAGAAAAAGCGTTTTCAGTTCTTACGTGACGTGAAAGCTGAAATGAAACGTGTGACTTGGCCAACCAAACAAGATGTTTGGCAATGGACCGGAGTCGTCTTGGTTGCATTGATCTTCTTCAGTCTGTTCTGCATTGTCTTAGACGACTGGATTGTTACCCCAATCCTGTTTGGCCTTTCTAGTTTGGGAGGCTTTATCAATGGCTAAAAAATGGTATGTATTGCACACCTATTCTGGGTATGAAAATAAGGTTAAGAAAAACCTTGAAATTCGTATTGAGACACTTGGGTTAGAAAACAACGTTTTTGCTATTGAAATTCCTACAGAAAATGTGACTGAAATCAAAGAAGGTGGACGTCGCGTTGAATCTGAAAAGAAGGTTTTTCCTGGGTATGTTTTAGTTCGTATGGACTTAGATGATCGCAGTTGGGCTGCGGTAAGAAATACCCCTGGTGTTACTGGATTTGTTGGTAGCGAAGGAAAACCCTCTCCGCTCACACGCGAAGAGTACAACAAGATCATGAAGCGTACAACTCATGAAGCACCCAAAAAGACAGCATCTTCCCTTGAAGTTGGACAAGCCGTTAAGGTAATTTCTGGTCCTCTTGCTGAGTTCGATGGCGTTGTTTCAGAGGTAAATCCTGAAGCAGGAAAACTTAAGGTTCTTGTTTCGATTTTTGGCCGTGAGACAAGCGTTGAGCTTTCTTACGATCAGGTCGCTAAGATCTCGTAGAAATTTGCATACAATGTGTGTTCGTGCCTGTGTGTGGACAGGGCTTCTCTCGAATACGCTTGTAATAAACAATAAGTAGTAGAAACACAATCAGCTGAAAGGAACACTGATAATGGCTGATAAGAAAGCAACGGGATTTGTTAAATTACAAATTCCTGCAGGTGGTGCAAATCCTGCTCCTCCTGTAGGTCCTGCATTGGGCGCTCAAGGCGTTAATATTATGCAGTTCTGCCAGGCTTTTAATGCTGCAACTCAGGATAAAGCTGGCACTATCATCCCAGTTGAAATTACCATCTATGAAGATAAAACATTTGATTTTGTCTGCAAGACCCCTCCCGCAGC
Source organism: uncultured bacterium (assembly GCA_905215035.1). Lineage (GTDB taxonomy): Bacteria > Actinomycetota > Coriobacteriia > Coriobacteriales > Eggerthellaceae > Anaerotardibacter. The sequence continues at coordinate 12,983 of CAJMOJ010000026.1, read as the reverse complement.
ATTCTTGATTAAAGAGAAGCTTGGTATTAAGAGCGGTTCAGGCATTCCTCAAATTCGCAAGGTTGGCACCTTGTCTCTTGACCAACTTCGTGAGATTGCTGAAATTAAGATGCCAGACCTCAATGCTAATGATATCGAAGCAGCTATGGAAATTGTTGCAGGTACTGCACGTTCTATGGGTGTTGAAATTGAGGGTCGTGCACCTAAGACTGAGTAAAAGTTTACTCGTCGTTTGCAGGCCATTCTTAATGGTGAGAATTCCGGAGAATAAAATACGTTTTCGTATTCTTACTGTATTTTGTAATTATTAAGTGGAAGAACAGTGACTGTTCGCTTGACCACGAAAGGAATAAAAATGTCAAAGAAATATGATGCTGCTGCAGCACAAGTTGATAAAGATAAACTTTATGCTCCTATTGACGCATTGACGTTAGTTAAGGATATTCATCCTGCTAATTTTGATGAGACAGTTGAGGCTCATTTCCGCCTTGGTATTGACACACGCCAAGCAGATCAGCAACTTCGTGGTACCGTTAGCCTTCCTAATGGCTCTGGTAAGACTGTTCGTGTTGCTGTATTTGCAGAGGGTGAAGCAGCTCGTGCGGCTGAAGAGGCTGGCGCTGATATCGTTGGATCAGATGATCTGATCGCTGAGATCCAAGCAGGTAATATTAACTTTGATGCTACGGTAGCTACTCCTGACCAGATGGCTAAAGTTGGTCGTCTTGGTCGTATTCTCGGCACACGCGGCTTGATGCCAAATCCTAAGCTCGGTACAGTAACCAATGATGTTGCTAAGGCTATTAAAGAGCTTAAGGGCGGTCGTGTTGAATATCGTGCTGACCGCTATGGTATTGCACATGTTGTAATTGGTAAAGTAAGCTTTACTCCTGAAGAACTTGCTGAGAATTATGGCGCTGTATATGACGAAATTATTCGCATGAAGCCTGCAGCTGCTAAAGGTAAATACGTAAAGTCTATTACCGTTACTTCTTCTATGGGCCCTGGTGTTCCGGTCGATAGTTCTGTAACGCGTGAGTACACTGTTTCTGCAGCTGAGTAAGAAGCCTCTAGTTTGCAAACAGCTGGTTTTACGTTATAAAACTCTATGGCACGTGAGTTTGTTTTATTGAAAATGCCCCGCATCATGCGGGGCATTTTTGTTATGAAACAAAAAAGAATTTATGTATCCACGATTGCGTTAACTGATAAGAAGCAACCTTGCTCCATTGCTCTAAAGCATGTCGGACTATACGAACTAGTCTCGTATAATTGAAGTGGAAAAATAGACTATTTTCTAGTCGTCTTAGTTTATGAAAGGACGGACGTACATAGTGGTTAGTGAAAAGGCTCAGGCCATTAAAGATGCAGCTGAAAAGGCGTTGCTTGATCAAACAATGCGTGATCAGCTTTGCCAAGATCTATCAGGTTCATCGCGTCGAGATCGTCAGCATGCAGCGGCAGTATTGGCCCAGGTGGCAAAAACGGATCCAGAACTAGTAGTTCCCTATTTAGATGAATTTGTTGATGCGCTTAATCGTCCTGAAGCTCAAACTCGTTGGGAATCATTAGATGTTCTTACTTCTTTGGTTCCTCTTGAGTCTCGTAGTTGTGATAAAGCTTTGGCTGGAGCAGAAACAGCACTCTTTGATGAAGATAATGGAATGGTGCGTTTGGCGGCATTGCGTTTTTTGTGCAAATTGGGTTCAACAACTGAGAATAGATCTTTGAAGACATGGCCTTTGCTTGATGAGGCAATTCAGTGCTATCACGGCGATTTTGAGTATCAGGATATGCTTATTGCATTAATTGGTTATTCTGAAGGAAAACTTGCACCCGAGGTAAAGCAGGGTCTAAAGGATCGTGTCTCATTTGATGCCGAAAATTCAAAGGGCTCCTTGCAACGTCGCAGTGCCCAGATTGTTGAAAATTTGAAATAGGGAGCGAATAGATTCATGGCAAAACATACCGTAACTCTTATTCCTGGCGATGGTATTGGACTTGAAACTACTGCGGCTATGCAGCGTGTTGTTGCAGCTGCAGGAGCAGATATTGATTGGGAAATTGCCCAGGCAGGTATTACTACGATGGAAACGGAGGGTACGCCTCTTCCTCAGGCAACCATCGATGCAGTTAAAAAGAATAAGGTAGCAATTAAAGGTCCTGTTACTACGCCGGTAGGCACCGGTTTTAGATCAATTAATGTTGCGCTTAGAAAAGAACTTGATCTTTATGTTTGCCTACGTCCTGTTCTTTCAATCCCAGGTGCGGGTGGTCGTTACACCGATGTAGACCTTGTTATCGTTCGTGAGAATACCGAAGATCTCTATGCAGGTGTTGAGTTTGAAGAGGGAAGTCCAGAAGCAAAAGAACTCATCGCTTTTTGTGAAGAAAAAGGGGCGGGAGTAATCCGCCAAGATTCGGGTATTTCAGTAAAGCCCATTTCAGTTACCGCTACACAAAATATTGTCCGTTACGCTTTCGATTATGCAAAAGCGCAGGGACGCAAAAAGGTTACTGCAGTACATAAGGCTAATATCATGAAGCTCTCTGACGGTTTGTTCCTAAAAACTGCACGTGAAGTCGCGCAAGAATACGCTGGTGAGGGAATCGCTTTCAATGACAATATTGTCGATGCATTTTGCATGAATATGGTAATTGATCCTGCTCAGTTTGATGTTATTGTTCTTCCGAATCTCTATGGAGATATTGCATCAGATTTGTGTGCAGGCTTAGTTGGTGGTCTTGGCATTGCGCCTGGTGCAAATATTGGAAAAGAATATGCGGTATTCGAGGCGGTTCACGGTTCTGCTCCTGATATTGCTGGCAAAGATATCTGCAATCCTACTGCTGAAATTTTATCTGCTGCGATGATGCTTGATCATCTAGGAGAGCAGGTTATTGCCGAGCGTATTCGTGAAGCAGTGCGCGTGGTTTATTCCGAAGGAAGCGTTATTACTGCTGATATTCGCAAAGCTACTGGATCTGAGGCGCCTGCTGCAACATGTTCAGCATTTACCGATGAGCTTATTCGTATTTTAGGAACGCTTGCGTAAGTCACTATTTGTCATAAGGAGAAATGAGTAATTCATGAGTCGTGCTTCTCAACTAACGGTAGGAGAAAAATCCTATACCTATTATCCCATTGCCTCGATTGCTGGTTCTGAGCGCTTGCCTTATTCGCTCAAGATATTGCTTGAGAACGTTTTGCGCAATGTATCTAGTGATGCACAAGCTGAAGTGTTAGCCAAGCGTATTGTGGATGCGGGAACGCAAGGCAAGACGGGTGATGAGGTAGAGTTTATGCCTGCACGCGTTTTGTTTCAGGATTTTACGGGCGTGCCAGTCTTTGTCGACTTTGCTGTTATGCGCGAGGCGTGTGCAGAATTAGGGGGAGATCCCAAAAATATCAATCCTCAAATTCCTTGTGATTTAGTAATCGATCACAGTGTTATTGCTGATTGTTACGGCTGCGCTGACGCTCTTGAAGAGAATATGAAGCTTGAGTTTTCACGCAATAAAGAGCGCTATGATTTCTTGAAATGGTCTCAGGAGTCGTTCCAGAATGTGCGTATCGTGCCTCCTGGAGCAGGTATTTGTCACAAACTTAATATCGAGCGTTTTGCATCAGTTGTTATGACTAAAGAAGAAGCTGATGGCACGCTTGCTTATTTTGACACTCTTGTTGGAACCGACTCTCATACACCAACCGCCAACGGCATTGGTGTATTAGGCTGGGGTGTTGGCGGTATTGAAGCTGAGGCCGCTGCTCTTGGTCAACCTATTACTACGTTGGTTCCTCGTGTTATTGGTGTTGAATTAACGGGTGAACTTCCTGAAGAAACATCTGCAATGGACTTATCCCTTACCTTTGCTCATATGCTTCGTCAAGAAGGTGTCGTAGGATGTTTTGTTGAAGTTTTTGGTGAGGGCGTACAAAGCTTATCTGCTACCCAACGCGCTTGCGTATCAAACATGACTCCTGAATACGGCTCAACATGCACCTTATTCCCTGTCGATCAAAAGACTCTTGATTATCTTGCTTTAACAGGGAGAAGTGCGGATCAAATTGCACTTGTTGAAGCGTATGCTAAAGCGCAAGGCTTCTGGAATGAGCCAGGCGCTGAGCGCGCTTACGCAAAGGTTCTTCATCTTGACCTAAGCACAGTAGAGCGTAGCCTTGCAGGTCCTTCTCGTCCTCATGACAAGATCTTGCTTTCTCAGGCAAAAGAGTCTTTCAATCGCGTTTGCGCTGATCGTAATCTTGACTTGAATCAGACTGTGCCTGTTGATATCAACGGAATGACCTATGATCTAACTCATGGAGCTCTTGCTATAGCCGCAGTAACAAGTTGTACCACTGCAACCGATGCATCAATGATGCTTTCAGCGGGTATTCTAGCTCGCAATGCAGCTGCTAAGGGTCTGATGCCAAAACCTTGGGTAAAGACGATTTTGGCGCCTGGTTCACGTGCGACCGAGCAGATTTTAGCTGAGGCTGGTCTCATGCCTGCTTTGCGCGATCTCGGTTTTTATACCTGCGGTTTCGGTTGTATGAGCTGTATTGGCAATTCCGGTCCAATTTTGCCAGGTATGCATGATGTCGCTGATTCGCTTGAGCTTGCTTCTATTTTGTCAGGTAACCGCAATTTCGACGGTCGTATTTCTCCTGATGTTTCTCAAAATTATCTTTGTGCACCTGCGCTTGTTATTGCTTACTCGTTGGTCGGAACTATGGATTTCGACTTTGCAACACAGCCAATTGGCAACGATCAAAATGGCGATGAGGTATTTCTTGCTGATATTTGGCCTCAAGCCGATGAGGTTGCTTCACTGCTTGCATCATGCTGTACGCAGGCAACATTTGAGGAGGCAGGAAAAGATCTCTATAAGGGTGATGCAGAGTGGCAAGCTCTTTCCAAAGAACCATCTGATACCTTTGCCTGGGATCCCCATTCTACCTATGTTCGACGTGCTCCTTACTTTAATGGTATGCCTGCAATCGCAGAAGACCCGGAGCAGATTAAAGATGCTCGTGCTCTTCTGAACCTTGGTGACTTTATTACCACTGATCATATTTCTCCTGCAGGCTCCATTGCCGATGGGTCACCTGCTGCTCAGTACTTGGAGGAGCATGGTGTGGCACCTGCTGATTTCAATACCTACGGTGCACGTCGTGGTAATCATGAAGTTATGATGCGTGGAACATTCTCTAACGTCAAATTGGTCAATCAGCTCGCAGATGGCAAAAAGGGTGGCTGGACACGTGATTTGCTCGATGATACGGTCAAATATGTGTGGGATGCTGCAGAAAACTATATGAATAATGAGACAGATCTTATTGTTCTTGCCGGCAAAATGTATGGTTCGGGTTCATCACGTGATTGGGCGGCTAAAGGTCCTATGTTGCAAGGTGTAAAAGCAGCCTTTGCTGAGAGTTTTGAGCGTATTCATCGTTCAAATTTGATTGGTATGGGTATTTTGCCTTTGCAATTTGAAGAAGGGGAGAGTGTTGAGACTCTTGGTCTTGACGGAACCGAATGCTTTACGATTGCTCCTATTGATTTTTCAAAGGGTCTGCCAAATCCTGCTCATGTGCCGGTTGTTGCAACGAAGCAATCAGGTGATACGGTAAGCTTTACTATGGTTGTTCGCATTGATACTCCAACTGAGGGTCTCTATTACCAAAATGGTGGTATTTTGCAGTATGTATTGCGCTCTCTCGCTCAAGCCTAGCGGAATCGTGAATATGGTGAGATTGTGACATAAAGCACCGAACACTATTTTTTACTTACCGTACCATCAATAGGTATATGCGTGCCGTTCCTGTGATAAAGCTTGACAGGAACGGCAGTTTATTTGATGATATACAAGCTGCATTTTTGTAGCATGAACTGACAATCAGTTCCGCTGCCCTAGACAGCCGGTGCTTAAAGAGTTTTTATGTCTTTAAGCTTAAATGAGATCTCTCCTTGTGAGAATGCTCGGCCCGCCGAGGTGGTTTTGATCAAACGTGTTTGTATCGACCCCTGCTGTCTTGTGCACAGGGGTCGTTTCTTTTCATGGACACGATCCTCTCCAGATGGGAGCGGAACCTAAGTGGACATGAAAAGGAGGTGTAAGAATGCCAAGCGTAAAGAATCAAGAAAAGTTTGCTGCTATTAAAGAAGATCTTTCCTCTATTCAGGCTATGTGGGTTGTTGACTACCGTGGTCTTACGGTAAAAGAATCTGAAGCATTGCGTCGTTCCATTCGTGAAGCTGATGCAGTTTTGAAAGTTTACAAGAACTCTTTAGTAGAGTTGGCGCTTAAAGAGCTTGATATGCCCTCTATGGGTGACGTTTTAGCTGGTCCTTCTGCTTTTGTTTTTGCTGACGGTGATCCGGTGGCAAGTGCTAAAGCATTAAAAGATTTTGCTAAATCAAACGAGAATCTTGTTATCAAGGGCGGCATCATGGATGGCGCATTTGTTGATGCTGAAGCTGTTGAGAAGATCGCGGCTCTTCCTTCTCGCGAAGAGCTTGTCGCCAAACTTCTTGGTACGATTCAGAATCCTCTTCAGCAGATCGTTCGCGTTCTCAATGGCCCTATGGAGTCCTTTGCACGCGTCGTCAGCGCTATCGAGGATCAAAAGAATGCAGCATAAAGGCTGCATAAAACTTGAGAAATCAGGTTTCTGCGTAGTGTATGCTGCGTAAATAGTATTGAAAAAAAATGAGATAGGATGAAAGTCTTATCCCTAATAAAAAAGGAGTCATACAATGGCTGTAACTCGTGAAGAAATTGTTGAAGCTTTAAAGGAAATGCCTGCTCTCGAGCTTTCTGAGCTCGTAAAGGATCTTGAGGAAGTATTCGGCGTATCCGCTGCTGCTCCTGTTATGGTTGCTGGTGGTGCTGCAGCTGGTGCTGCTGACGGTGGTGCTGCTGACGAGAAGTCTGACTTTGACGTTGTTCTCGAAGGCTTCGGCGACAACAAGATTGCTGTAATTAAGGCTGTTCGTGAGATCACTGGCCTTGGTCTTAAAGAGGCTAAGGAGCTTGTTGAAGGCGCTCCATGTCCTGTACAGGAAGGCGTTGCTAAGGACAAGGCTGAGGAAATCAAGGCAACCCTCGAAGAGGCTGGTGCTGCAGTTACCTTGAAGTAGTTCATACTTCAGTCTTACACTAAACTTACATAGTTATAGTGTCTTTTGAAGAAGAGAGGACAAGTTCCTCTCTTCTTTTATTATGTGAACTAAGAAAATGCGTAGAGTATCTTTCTTTGATGCATATACGTGATAGGTATAGATGCTGTTGCCTAAGGAATTGTTATGAATACCAAAAAAAGAGGTTATTTCTCGCTTGCGTTTTATGATGTGGTTGAATCTCCTGGTTGGGTTGGTAAGTGCATCTTGCTGTCATTAGTGCTTATGATTCCTGTATTTGGATTCATCGTGGTATTGGGTTATCTTTTTGGGTGGGCTCGTGACATAGCGTGGCGCGTTCATAGACCTTTTCCATCACGCATTTTTGGTAATGAAGACGGAATGCTTTATAAACGGGGAGCTCAGCTCTTCGCTATCGTTATTATTTATGCAATTATCGCACTTATTATTCAAGAAATATTCTCTTCATTAGCAGTTGGAACTATGGCTATTTTGCCATTTGGGTTTGGCCTTAATAATGGACTTGCCGCTCTTTCGGTGGTATCTGCTTTGAATAAGTGGGGAATTTTTGCACTAGGCTCCTTTGTGATTACCTGTGCTTGTATGCTTTTAAGCTGGGTTGCTCTTATGCGTTCTGCCCTATATGGGACGTTTAGAGCAGCATTTCAACCGAGTCGTTTGTTTGAATTAATTAAATACGATTGCGTTGGTTTATTAAAGATTCTTGGTATGGCAATTATTGTGAGTCTTATGACTGGCCTAATTGCACTTGTTGTTACATTTGTAGTGGGCGTGTTGTGTGGCATAGTTACCGCAATTACCGCTGTGACACCTCTCGTGCTTTTTGCAGTAGTACTTGTTTTTGCTATTGTTTTTAGCATTATTCTTATAGCACTTATGGCTCAGGTGTTTACCCTTGCTATGATTGCTCGTGCGATGGGGTATTGGTTTAGTCAATTTAATGTTGCTGATTGGGGTAGCCAAGACAGCCCTCTACCTGCTCAATGTATACCATTGCATGTTGCGACTTCAGTTAACTAAAGTTCATCAACTGAGTGTTTATTCAGCCAGCTAGTTGCTTTGGTGAATATCTCGATTGATGAATCTCTAGACAGGTGAGTTAATGAATGTCTCTATCACTCAGATTGATTTATCTTTTGTTTAGTTATCTTTTTTTGATTCTGTTTCCCCATGCTTTTCTTTTGCAAGGTCGAGAAGTGTTTCATTAAGGATTTTATACACTTCTCTTGTTGATCCATCGAGAGTACTGAGGTGTTTGTCGATAGTGGCTGTATCTCCGCGTTCCGCTGGCCCTGTCAAAGAGGCGATGGCGCCATCGGTAGCTACATGTTGAGCATTACCCAAGAAAAGGGGTGCTAATGCCGCCTCAGCACCTGCCAGCGTGAATCCACAACGCATAAGCTCTTCACAGGAGCGTCGATAAAGGGCGACAACATGGTTAGAGGCGAGCGCAGCAGCGGCATGATAGCGTGTTTTGTCTGCAGCAGAAATGATCTGAGTAGGGTTACCTAATCGCTTAAAAAGCTCTACCATTTCATCTATTTTGCAAGGATCTCCCTCGAGAGTGAAAAAGGCATTTTTCAGTTCTTTATAACTGTCTTTTTTACTAGGGATAGCAAAGAGAGGATGAATAGAGTAGGGGTATACATGAAATTCAGACGTTCTGTCAAAAACCCTACTTGATAAAGCTCCTGAACAATGAGCAACACAAGTATCAACAAGTGCATCGCGAGCGCCTTCGCGAGTAAGGAGTTCATCCCATGTTTGCTTTATCGCTCCATCTGGAACTGTAAAGAAGACAAGTTCGCAAGCGTTACAAAGATCAATCATGGATCCAAATGCGCGCGATCCTGTAAAAGAAGCAGCCTCCCGCGCTGAGGTAAAGCTGCGGGAGGCGTATCCGACAATAGTATTATCTTGTGAAAGATATTTTCCTAAGCTAAATCCTACTTTTCCTGCACCAATAAATCCGATATTCATGATGATCAAATCCTTTCCGCTTTGCGCGAAAGAGTTCAATCACCAAACTCTTAGAACACGCAGAATCTTAGGACGCAGTATACACAAGCGATTGCGGTACATACAATCATAATAGGGAAGCCGACCTTTAAGTACTCGATAAACGTGATGGGGTATCCATTTCGTGCTGAAATAGAGGCCATAACAACGTTTGCAGATGCGCCAATGAGTGTGCCGACACCACCGAGGCATGCACCAAGAGATACCGCCCACCAAAGAGGCATAACATCCATACCGGTGCTCTCCATAGTGATGATGATCGGGATCAAGGTTGCAACCAGAGGAATGTTGTCTAAGAAAGATGAAATGATTGCACTTGCCCAGACCAAAACAATGATGGTGATCATCATGTCTCCGCCGGTAAGATCGATCAATGCGTAGGCCATCATATTAATAACGCCAGTTTCAGCAAGACCGCCAACAACGACAAACAATCCAGCAAAGAATCCAATAGTCGACCATTCAACATCCACCATGATGGTTTCAATATCTGTTCCACTAATCAGAAGCATGACAGCTGCAGAGGTAAGTGCGATAACGCTTGGTTCAATATGAAAAGCGCCATGAGCAACAAACGCAATAGCAACCAAGACGATCATAACAACACTCTTTTTGAAGAGTGCAGGATTATGAATGGCGTCGTTTTCGTTGAGTGCCATAACTGCGACTTTTTTATCTTCTTCTACCGCAAGCTTGCGTCCGTAGAGGAAATAAAACATTGCAATACAAGCAGCCAGAATAACCAAAACTGCAGGACCGTCATACATCAAGAAGTCAAAGAAGCTTAAGTTAGCCGCTGAGCCAATCATGATGTTTGGCGGATCGCCAATAAGAGTTGCTGTACCACCAACATTAGAAGCAATGATTTCGGTGATAAAGAATGGAACTGGGTTGATGTCGAGCAATACACGGCAAACCGTATAGGTTACTGGACCAATCAACAATACCGTGGTTACGTTGTCTAAGAATGCCGACAAGACTGCCGTAATCAAAGAGAACAGGATCATAATGATCCACGGATTACCTTTTGCTATCTTAGCTGCCTTAACGGCCAAGTATTCAAAAATACCTGATCCTTTAATGACGGCGACAAACATCATCATACCAACTAATACACCAAGTGTATTAAAGTCGATGTGTTCGACACCAGTATCAAAGGTGATGATTCCGGCCAAGATGAGCACCACCGCACCAGCAAGTGCTGCTGTTGTACGATGGACCTTCTCCGAGACAATGAGAGCCATTACCACGACGAAGATGATGATTGAGATAATTTGTGCTGTAGTAAACATAATGCTTATGCATTATAGCGGAATGCAGCTTCTTGTTATTAAGAATTTGCTAAAAGGTATTAAGTTTTTCTAAAAACAAATGACGTGCAGATATCAGTGTATTTTGTAGCTATAGCGACTTTATTTATTATCAACAGGAATAAGTTCTCCTGTAGTTGAGTCGATGAGAAAACCATACACTTCAATATGGTCGGGAATAAGGGGGTGGTGCTGAATGAGGTGAGTCGTTTCTTGTACTGATTCAATCCCATCGCCAAATCCAGCAAGCCATTGCTCAAAATCCACTCCGCAGTAATGCATGAGTTCAATCCGATCCTGGGGAATACCTGCTTTAAGCATGTGGCTGATCATGTCGTTGGCGTTCATGTGTTGTGCGCCACAATTGGTATGGCCAACTACCATAATTGTGTCAACGCCTAACTCGAAAATAGCAACAAGAAGTGAGCGCATCACTGAGCCAAAAGGATGAGATATAACTCCACCTGCATTTTTGATAATTTTGGCATCACCATTTTTGAGTCCCAATGCCGCAGGGAGAAGCTCTGTTAAACGTGTATCCATGCAGCTTACAATAGCAAGCTTTTTATCAGGATATTTGTCTGTCTCAAATTGCTTATATTTTTCATTTTTTACAAATTCCTGATTGTGTTCGCAAATTGTGCGAATAGTGTCATTCATTGGAGCTCCTTTATTGTGATCTATCTATCGTAAATATAGTAGATAGCAGCGATGATTTTATAAATAAAGACAAACATTAACAAAGACAAACATTGGGTCTTATAACTTTATAACGTATATGTACTACAAAAATTGTAGTACGGGAATATGTGTAATTTTTAACGATGCAGTGAAATATGCCACGAAAGGCATCATGCGATAACATGCAAAATGCTACAAAATACATCACTTATGCATGCCAAAAAAATGTGGCCGTTAGATCGACCACATTTCAAAACAGTTTATATTTTCTTCTATTTATTCCGTCTAGCTAGAATACCGTATAACTAATACTGTACTAATACTGTGTAACTTAGTATACCGTAGCTATGCATAAAAGAATTATCCATAGAGTCGCTTGAGTTCTGCGTAGGCTTCGTCGGCGCCTGTCATAACGTCTTGAATAATTTGAGCTGCTGGTTTTGTTTCCTTGATTAAGCCACAAATCATACCAGCAGAAAAAGCACCACCATCAACATCACCGCGAACCGCGCGACCTACTGATCCGGTGCAGTATTGATCAAGCTCTTCGCTTGATGCACCACTATCATGGAGCTCCCAATACTTTTCAGTGAATGCGTTTTTAATGCATCGAACTTGTTTTCCACCATATTCTCCAGTAAGTACGGTGGAGGAGTCGGCCGCATCGATAACCATCTGCTTATATTTGTCTGAGATAGGGCACTCATCGGCTACCAAAAAGGCGGTACCCATTTGAACACCGACTGCGCCAAGAGCAAGTGCTGCTAAGAAGCCATGACCATCAGCAATGCCACCTGCAGCGATAACAGGGATATCTACCGCTTCAGCAACCTGACGAACCATAGGGAAGGTACACATGCGACCGATGTGACCGCCGCCCTCCATACCTTCAGCAACAACAGCAGTGGCTCCTAAATCCTGCATCTTTTTTGCTGCTCGTGCATGTGGAATTAAGCAGATTACCTTAATGCCTCCTTCCACCAAGATAGGAACAATAGCATCAGGCTTTCCTGCACTAATTGTACAAATAGGCACTTGAAGTTCAACGCATTTGCGAGCGCATTCTTCAACAAGGTTGCTTTCCATAATTAAGTTAACGGCAAAAGGTTTATCGGTTAATTCACGACACAAGGTAACTTGTTCTTCAACCCAGGCAGCATCATGGAGTGTAGAAGCGATAACTCCTAAACCACCAGCGTTAGAGACGGCGGCTGCTAAATGCGCATCACTAATATGAGCCATTGCGCCTTGGATAATTGGATACTCAATACCTAAAACATCACAAAGTTCAGTTTTCATTTACCCCTCCTCAACGGGCCTTAATATATTGCCTGTCGGTGTTAAATCTCTACACCGTATTGTACCTATATTTTGTCAATAATTGGAATAACTGGATTAAATATAACTATTTACGTTGTGTGGCCTTGGCGTTCAGAATTAAATAAGTAATGTAAGAAGGTGTATAGACGCAAAGAGATACATATACAAAGAGGTACACATATACCAAGACGTGCACATACGTATAGAGAACATATATAAAGAATAAGCACATCACTATATATAGCAGGAGCTATATATGAAATTACATATTATGCTGATTGATTATGGGTAAAAACATCCTCCAAGACTACGGGCCGGGCGTATCTATTTATTCGTCAATTTTATTCTGGTATAAAGAAAAAAATTACTCTCCACTTTGTTCTAAAAATTCCCCGATCAGAAGAACAAAACTTCTAAATGAACTCGTTCACTTTTTTAGTGGTCAAATCCGGTTGCAAATTTTTTCAAAATTACCCCTTTACAAACT
>CAJMOJ010000025.1 GCA_905215035.1 uncultured bacterium | reverse complement strand
TACATCACGTGTCGCTTTGACTGTTGCAACAGGTACTGATTCACGCGTTATTCTTGATGCAACAGGCGCAGAAAAGCTCATTGGCAATGGTGACCTTTTACTGTCTAAACCAGAGCTTGCTCGCCCACAGCGTATTCAAGGCTGCTTTGTTGATGAAGATGAAATCAATGCAGTGGTGGATGTTCTTAAGGATCAAGGTGAGCCTGAATATCACAATGATATTTTAAAGACTAATGTTATGTCATTGGGTGACACTAATCCCTCAGGAGCAGGTGGGGGAGCATCAGGTAATGAAGATCCTCTTTTATGGGAAGCAGCAGAAATTGTTTGTTCTTCAGGAGTAGGTTCTACCTCTGGCATTCAGCGCAGGCTCAGCGTTGGGTATGCTCGTGCAGGACGCATTATGGACATGCTTGAAGAAAAAGGTATTGTAGGACCAGCAAATGGTTCTAAACCACGCGAAGTATTGGTGGATGCAATGGAGCTTGAAACAATAAAAGCGTTTGAGCAACAAGATGAGCCATTCTAGGCAATAATAGATAAATATGATTACGATATACAAATGAGTATTTGTATAAGAAACAGATAGGTCAGGGTGGATTATGAGACACATCAGTTTTGGCAGTGCCTTACGAGAAGCTCGCATTGCAAAAGGACTTGATTATGATACGGTAGCTCGCCGCCTTCGTATCCGACCTGATATTTTGCAAGCTATAGAAGACGGTGATTTTGAGCGCATGCCACCAAAAGGGTATGCCACTAATATGATTAATGCGTATGCGCGTTTTTTGGGGCTTAATCCAAGCGATGTTACCCATATGTATCTCGACGAGGTATACGCCTATCAAATTGGACGTGCTCATGAGGACGTAGCGCAAAATCGTTATTTGCATCGAAATACGAGTGCGGCAACCTATCGTTCTGGCACAAACGCTAATCGTTTTCAACCCGATTCGTATGGAGAGACCCCCATTTATGGAACTGCTACAAGTCGAGGGCGGCGTAATGGGGGAGTTGCACGTCAGGGACGCATGATGGTTGAGCATGATGAAATGGATTTTCAATCACAACCACAACGTCGTTCAACGCAAGCTAATACATCATCTTCACGTACTGCAGCCCCTGAACAACAAGTTCATCCTTCGCGACATTCAGCAATGACTGATGGACAGTACCTCAATGTCTATGCAAATCCACGACAGCAGGGATTTGATTGGCGCTCTAAGTTGCCCTTTATTATCGGCGGAGTTATTGTTGTTATCCTTATTATTGTTATTTGCAATATTGCTTTTTGTTCTCATCAAGAAACCAATGAAACTATTCCTGTTACAGGAGTAAGTACTACACAAGAAACAACAGGAGATGAGGGATCACAGCAACCTGTTGTCACCGAACAGCCTCCAACTGATTTTACGCTAGCATATGAAGTTGCTTCAGGCAAAGAAGTATATATTGAGGTTTACGTTGATGGTAAGGCGCAGATTGCTAGCGATGTGACTGGCCCATCGTCGAATTCATATACTTCTTCTGACACTATTAGATTTGTTTGTACTGATCCTGACGCAGTGACGGTAACAGTTGATGGCCAAGCTCAAACGCTTACGGCGAGCTCTCGTGGTGTAGTAAATGTAACGTATAAGTTTTCAGAAATACTCGATAAATGGTATGCTGATCATCCCGGTGTAACTAAGCCTGGAAGTGGATCTTCAGGAGGTTCTGATACCAGCACAAGCGGCTCTTCTGGCCAAACTTCTGGAACAGGTTCTTCTGGGTCAAGTGATTCTACTTCATCGTCATAACACAAATCGAACTCTGCGACTAGTTTTTGTAAGAACAGTAGAAATATCTACTAATTCTTAATAAAACATATAAGAAAGGAAACACCATGGCCAAAGATGAAAGCTTTGATGTTGTCTCACAGGTTGATATGCAAGAAGTTGACAATGCCTATGGACAAGCAAAAAAAGAAATCTCTCAGCGTTATGACCTTAAAGATAGCGGTTCAGAATTAACGCTCGATAAGGCGGGAAAAACATTTACCATTCTTGCGCCTTCAGATTTTGTTGCAAAGCAAGTTATTGATATTTTAACCTCTAAGCTTATTAAACGCGGTGTTGATATTGGCGCTCTTTCATGGGGAAATATAGAAAATGCTTCTGGGGGCAATGTGCGCCAGATTGCAAAAATTGTTGAAGGTATTGATAAAGAAACCGCTGGTAAAATCAACAAAGACATTAAATCTACTAAGCTTAAAGTTAAAGTTACGATAGAAGGTGATAAGCTTAGAGTGTCCGGTCCTAAACGCGATACCTTACAAGAAGTTATTGCGTTTTTGAAAGACCAAGATTATGGACAACCGCTTCAATTCACTAACTATCGCTAACGTATTTTGATATAAGAGGGGGGCCAACATGAGCAAGCGTATTTCATTTGTGACACTCGGTTGTGCAAAAAATGAGGTAGACACAAATCATATGCAGGAAGCATTACTGCAAGCTGGATATGATGTAGTTTCTCCAGAAGAAGAAGTAGATGCAGTCATTGTTAATACGTGCTCATTTATTCAAGAGGCTGTCGAGGAGAGCTTAGATGCTATTTTTGATATCGCGCACCAAGATGCAATTGAGTCTGGTCGCACAAAATTAGTTGTTGCAGGCTGCCTTCCTTCACGTTACGGAGATGATTTAGGCATTGAGCTCACTGAGCCCGATCGCTTTGTTCCTTGTAAGCAAGAAGAACACATTGTTCGTATTCTTGATGAGCTTTTCGATGAAGTCTCTACACCAAGCGAACATAAAGTGGTCGTAGCTGCTCCTCCTACAGCATATGTCAAGATTTCAGATGGCTGCGATCGGTATTGCTACTATTGCACTATTCCTTATATTCGCGGCCGTTATCACTCATTTAGTTATGAATCTATCGACGCTGAAGTTGACGGATTGATTGAAGCTGGTGTTAAAGAAATTGTTCTTATTGCCCAAGATACTGGTTTTTGGGGACAAGATTTTACTCCACGAGATTCACTGCCTCTTTTGTTGAAGCGACTTGCACGTAAGCACCCTAGTGTTTGGTTCCGCATTATGTATGTACAACCAAACGGCATTAATGATCAGTTGCTTTCGGTTATGGAAGATCATGACAATATCTGTCCATATCTTGATATTCCTCTTCAACATTGCAATTCAAAACTTCTTCGTGCCATGAATCGCAGTGGATCACGCGAGCGTTTCTTGGCTCTGATTGCTCAAATTCGTCAACGCCTTACGGGTGTTGCGCTTCGCACTACGTTTATTGTGGGATATCCTGGAGAAACCGAAAGCGACTTCGAGGAACTTTGCAGCTTTGTTCAAGAGGCCGAGTTTGATTATGTTGGTATTTTCCCCTATTCAGCTGAAGAAGGTACCCGCGCTGCCAATTTGCCCAACCAGGTTCCTGAAGATGTCAAAATGGATCGCTTCCAACGTCTTCGTGATTTGGCAGACTCGGTATCAACACAGCGCATTCGTGAACGTATTGGTGAACACACAAAAGTTTTGGTGCTCGGCGTTGAAGAGGATGGCCAACTCTTTGGTCGTACGATGACGCAGGCTCCTGATGTTGATGGTGTTACTTTTGTTAATGAAGGTGAAATTGGCGAATTTATAAACGCTGAAATCGAAGACACCTTAATGTATGAAATGGAGGCGGTGCGTGAGTAATACTCAGGCACAGACTTCTATCTGGACACCAGCTAATGTAATAACGGTGACAAGAATTCTTCTTGTCCCGTTATTTGTTGTTGCGCTTATATGCCCTTGGGGAGAATGGTGCGCAGGATGGCAAGAGGCCACATTGTGGCAGCCATGGATTGCTGCAATTATTTTTGCCTTACTTTCTGGTACTGATGCTCTCGACGGTTATCTTGCTCGCAGCCGTAATGAAATTACTGATTTTGGTAAATTTGTAGATCCTCTTGCCGATAAAATTTTGGTCGTAGCTGCGTTGCTCTGTTTAGTTGAAATGAATACACTGCCTGCCTGGATTGCTCTTATTATTCTTATTCGTGAGTTTATTATTTCAGGCATACGCATGATTGCAGCAACTGATGGAATTGTAATTGCAGCATCATGGTATGGAAAAGCAAAAACCGTTTTCCAAATTATTGCAATTCTATTGTTTATCGTAAAAGATTCCCATTTTATTATTTCTCAAGGACTGAGCTTCTCAAGTGGATTCAATATTTTTTCGTGGATAGTTATGGGGATTGCAGTAGTTCTTACGGTTGTTTCGCTTATTGACTACTTTATAAAGTCACGAAGTCTTTTAGGATTATCAAACAACCAGATCGCAGCCGAGACTCTTATATCCTCATCAGATGACATCGTTGCAGAATCCATCCAGACTGCTGATGTTTTGCATGATTCTGCGCAAGACATCACGGGTAAAGCACATGAGGTCATCACTCTTGCTAAAAGCAGAAATGTGCTAATTTCAACTGCTGAATCCTGCACGGGTGGGCTCATTGCGGGTGCATTAACTGCTATCCCTGGTTCATCTGAGGTTATACAGGGGGGTATTGTCTCTTATTCCAATCAAATTAAGCAAAGTCTTTTGCATGTTTCTAAGAAAAATCTTGACACCTATGGCGCTGTAAGTTCAGAAGTTGCTCGTGAAATGGCTGAGGGGAGCAGGATCGCATTACATACCGATATTGCTGTGTCGGTGACGGGTATTGCAGGACCTGGTGGGGCTACACCTACCAAACCCGTTGGCACTGTTTGGTTTGGTCTTGCTACCAAAGATGGATGCGAAACGCATTTACGCATTTTCAATGGCGATCGTCAGGAAGTACGCGAACAAACAGTAGTTTTTGCGCTTGAATTGCTCCGTAATGCCTTAACAGCCAAAAAGTAGGTTTGAAACAAGAGATCACTAATGGATAACTATAAGATTTCTTTCAGATTTTTCTCATAGTGGTTTGAGATTACTCCTTCATTATAAACCTTGTACGTAATAAAAGATATAACTTGAAAACGAACAACTGTTCGTGTATAGTTCTATAAAACCTCATAATGAGGTGATATTTATTTGAGGAGTACTTAAATGGCACAAGATCGTGAATCAACACTAAAGATTACCACTGATCAAATTGAACATAAATTCGGCAAAGGCTCAATCATGAAGTTGGGTGATTCGACCAACTTGCAAATTGAAGCTATCCCAACTGGCGCGCTTCCCTTAGATATTGCATTGGGTATTGGCGGAGTACCACGTGGACGTATTGTTGAGATCTATGGCCCTGAATCAAGTGGTAAAACAACAATTGCGCTTCATATTATTGCTGAATCTCAGGCCATGGGTGGCGTTGTTGCTTTTATCGACGCAGAGCACGCTCTCGATCCTGTTTATGCTGCAAAATTAGGAGTTGATGTTGATGAATTGCTTATTGCGCAACCTGATACAGGCGAACAAGCACTAGAGATTTGTGACATGCTTGTTCGTTCTGGTGCAATTGATTGTGTTGTTATTGACTCAGTTGCAGCTCTTGTACCACGAGCAGAAATCGAAGGAGAGATAGGAGATACAACTGTCGGTCTTCAAGCTCGTCTTATGAGTCAAGCACTGCGCAAGCTTGCAGGTTCACTTTCAAAGTCAAATACAACCTGTATTTTTATTAATCAATTACGCGAAAAAATCGGAGTCATGTTTGGTAACCCAGAAACTACGACGGGCGGTCGCGCACTTAAATTTTATTCTTCGGTACGTATTGATATACGACGCATCGAGTCAATGAAGAAAGATGGCGAATTTATTGGTAATCGTGTGCGCGCAAAGGTTGTCAAGAATAAAGTTGCACCTCCTTTCAAACAAGCAGAATTCGATCTTATGTACGGAGAGGGTGTATCAAAAGAAGGTTGCGTGCTTGATATGGGTGTTGATGCTGGCATTGTAAAAAAGAGTGGTTCTTGGTTTAACTATGGTGAAGAACGTCTTGGACAAGGTAGAGAAGCAGCAAAAACTACCCTTAAAGAGCACCCTGAATTGCGTAATGAGATTGAAAGTAAAGTTCGCGAGTATTATGGATTAGATCCGTTACCTGAGGATGCGCTTTCTCCTGAAGAGGTATAAAACACATACTCTTTACCATAGCGTGTATGAAGGTAAGTTGTTAAAAGACTCCTAAATAGCTACCTTAGGAGTCTTTTTGTAAGGATAGCTTATGACTAATAAAGAAACGCTCGCCTATCTTAGAGAGATGATCTCGAACAGTAATGCAGTTTCAAACATGAAGACTCATACAGCCCCTGAAGAACGTGGTTGTATTTCAGAGAGCTTCCTTGTAGAGAAGAACGATCATTCCTTTGCTGATGAAACAGCACCAGAGAACAAAAACTACGCAGAGCTCTACAAAAAAGCTCATGCTAAAGTAGAACGCTTACTGGTAGTACGTGATCGATCCACGCATGAAATTAGAAAACGATTAGCGCAAGAGAATTATCCAGAAGACATTATTGAAGCTTTGGTTACACGCTGTATTGAATGCGGCTTGCTTGACGACATACGTTTTGCTGAGACACTTATAAGATCACGACTACGTGTTGGTAAAGGAATAATTGGTATTACACATGATCTTAGATCGTATGGTATAGATGAGCGAGCTATTCCAGGGTATCCTGATCGTTTTCTTGCTGATGCCCCTGATCAATTTGAAACTGCAAAACAACTTCTTGAATCTCATCCTCCTACAGCAAAAAATAAACGACAGGCAGCCTATGCCAAGTTAGTAAGAAAAGGGTTTTCCTCCGATATAGCGCAACGTGCTTCACGCGTTTGGTGTGAAGCATATGAGCGTCAAAATAACCATGAGCCTTAAACATAAACGATTTTTGACTACCCATTACGTAAGCTTATCTATGATTTGTGGCCATAATGCTTTATAGTTGTGTATAGCACTAAAGCATTATTTTCCCTTGTAGGGATTGAATATAAAAATAACAAAATCGCTACAATAGAGCGTGTTGTAAGGTAATACCATACTGAATGACAGTATGTAGTTTGGTATCGTTGTTTTACTCTGTAGGATACTTTACTAATTATTACCAAAGAAATGCTTTAGCCCTATCTAAAAAGGGCTTTTTTAATCCCTTTTTAGCACATACACAAGATAGCTAACGAAAGGGGACATACGTGGAAATTGTCATCGCGGCACTTGCGGCAATTATCGTTGGCTTCCTTATCGGCTACTTTCTCATGCAAACCATTCAGAAAAACAAACAGCAGGCTGCTGAACAGCAGGCCCGTTCTGTTTTAGAAGATGCTCAACGCGAAGCAGACAGTTTGCGCAAAGAAGCCCTTATTGAAGCAAAAGATGAAGCACTTAAAATGAAAGCTGAATTAGAGGCTGAAAGTAAAGAACGAATGAAAGAAGTTCGTTCACAAGAAAATCGTCTTAATCAGCGTGAACAAAATATTGATAAGCGCGTTCAAACACTTGACCAACGTGAACATCAGATTTCTTCTTTGCAAGGGCAATTAGAGCGTCGTTCTCGTGATCTTGAAGCTGCAGAGCAAGAAGTAGGGGAGCGCCTTGAAAGCGTCGCTGGTATGACGACCGATGAGGCTCGCACAACCTTACTTGACTCTCTTAAAGATGACGTTGCTATCGAGTCAGCTCAAATCATACGTGATGCTGAGGCACGTACTAAAGCTGAAGCAGATAAAACAGCAAGAGAAATTCTTTCACTTGCAATTCAACGTTTAGCAGCAGACCAAACGTCACAGATTACTGTTTCAACCATTCACATTCCTTCTGATGATCTCAAAGGACGCATTATTGGACGTGAGGGTAGAAACATTCGCTCATTTGAGCACATTACGGGAACAAATCTTATTATTGATGACACACCTGAATGCGTTACGATCTCATCTCACGACCCTGTACGTCGCGAGGTTGCTTGCGTCACTATGCAAAATCTTATTGCTGATGGTCGTATTCATCCAGCACGCATTGAGGAAATGTACAATAAAGCGTTAAAACTGGTTAATCAGCAAATTAAAGAGGCTGGTTCTCAGGCTACGTTTGATACCGGTATACACGACTTGCATCCAGAGCTCGAAAAGACACTGGGTCGTCTTCGTTTCCGTACTTCATATGGCCAAAACGTTCTTGATCATTCATTAGAAGTTGCTTATTTATGCGGCATTATGGCATCTGAATTGGGCCTTGATCCTGTACCTGCTCGTCGTGCGGGTTTACTTCATGATTTAGGCAAAGCAGTTGATCATGAAGTGGAAGGGTCTCATGCCGTTATTGGTGCAGACTTGGCTCGTCGATACGGTGAAGATGCTTCTATTGTCCATGCAATTGAGGCGCATCATAACGACATCGAACCTAATTCAGTAATTGACGTCTTAGTTCAGGCTGCTGATGCCATTAGTGCGGCGCGTCCAGGAGCACGCAAAGAAAATCTTGAATCGTACATCAAGCGTCTAGAAAAACTTGAAGAAATTGCTAATTCTCACCAAGGTGTTGAGCGCACTCATGCGATCCAAGCAGGTCGTGAGGTGCGTGTTATTGTAACGCCAGACGAGGTCAATGAAGCTCAAGCAACTGTTTTAGCACATGATATTGCTCATCAGATTCAGACAGAAACAAAATATCCTGGACAAGTTAAAGTTGTTGTTATTAGAGAAACGCGCGCAGTTGATTATGCTAAGTAATTAGCGTATATCATCATTTGTTTATGATCGATAATTCCCTCGAACAATTTATCGAAGAAATAGATGGAGATAACCATCTCCGAGTTCAAGACGAACTTGGAGATGGTTTTGTTCGTTTACGTGCTGCTGAAGCACAAAGACGACAAGCACAACAAGATATCAGAACATTTGAGGACATCATTATTGAAATGCTGCGCAATGCGCGTGACGCCCATGCAACCTTAATTTTTGTAGCAACCTGGAAAGACGCGCAAAATCGCTACCTTACTATTCTTGATAATGGTGATGGCATTCCTGAGTATTTGCATGAAACTGTATTTGAACCTTTTGTTACTTCCAAACTTGATAGTTTCAATCATGACCGATGGGGCGTTCATGGTCGCGGCATGGCGCTTTATTCAATAGCCCAAAATACTAAACAGGCATATATCGTGGAATCTCTACCTGGAAAGGGTAGCATATTTCATGTAGAAGCATCTCTTTCAACCCCAGGGGAGAAAAGAGACCAATCAAGTTATCCTGTTCTTGCTGAAACAGAGACAGGGTCCTATCAATTACGGGGGCCACATAACATTATTCGTACTGTTCTTGAGTTTGCGCTCGACCAAAAAGATTCTCTTGCCGTCTACCTTGGAACTCCTACTGAAATCGCGGCAACTCTACTTGCCTTTTCAGAACGACTTTCATCTCTTTCCGATCAGATCTTTGACACATCTGTCCATCGGTCCTTTCTTCAACGACTCTCAAGTACTGATGAGCCAATAGTTTTTGCACAAACATGCAACGCGTTGGGCTTGCCTCTCTCTGATAGAAGTGCGCGCAGGATTATGGCAGGTGATATTCCACCGCTCCAACCTCATATCACTTATTTACGTCAAAATGATAATCAAGCTGATGAAGCATCTTGTAGCACTCACGTAACAAAGAAAAGAACATCAAAAGGCAAGCAACGACGCTACGTTTTTGATCAACAAGACATTGCTCTTTTGGAGTCGAATATTCAAAAAGCGTATGCTGATTTTGCTCAATCGTACTATTTAGATGATTCTGTAAAACCTACAATTTCGCTCCGATCAGGCAATATATTGATTTCTATACCCCTCCTAGACATACAAAAATAAACAGCAAGATTGCGATTAACTATCATCATCGTTGTGTTTGGTGTTTACGTTGAGCGATGTGTTAGGGTTTTCATTGCCGGCGGAATACCGGCACCTTAGTTAGTCGAAGAACGATACTAAGAGTTTTCTGTTAAAATCAGATGCCGATAGCTTTACTGCAAACAACATAAAACTAAACGCACCTAAAACGTAGAGAGAACACATCATGGACAACGAGAATACTTACATAACGTTAAATGATGAAAACACTGACATCACAACTTTAAAAGTTTCATCTAAATCTTCTCCAGCTTCAGTTGCGGGTGCTATTGCTGGCATGATTAAGGATGGCAACCCTGTCGAACTGCAATCGGTAGGAGCGGGGGCTGTCAATCAAGCCGTCAAAGCGATTGCTATTTCACGAGGCTTTTTGGCACCCATTGGTATTGAAATTGTTTGCATTCCTTCATTTGCAGATATTGTTATTGATGGGGAATATAGAACTGCAATTCGGTTCACGGTTGAACCTCGCACATATCATACTAATCAACATGATTAGAGAGCCTTATATGCGAATCTACGCTCAGTACGGAAAACAAGTCTAGGTTTATATATGTCTCTTACAACTTTGCAGAACAAAACGTTTACTGTAATCACGTTTGGTTGCCAAATGAATAAACATGATTCAGAACGTATTGTGGGTACGCTTGAGTCTTTTGGCGCCATTTTCGTTGAAACCATCGAGCAAGCAGACATTGTTGTATATATGACTTGCTGTGTCCGTGAAGCAGCTGAAACACGATTATTGGGTCAGGTTTCTTCAATTAAAAATATTCCTCTTCGCGCTGACGCACCTGTAGAGAAACGTATTGTTGCCATAGGCGGCTGCATTGGTCAAAACTCTGGGCAAGAATTACTTGATCAGCTTTCACACGTTGATGTAGTTTTTGGTACATTTAATCTATCAAGTCTACCTCAGTTATTACATGAGGCACTAGTTAACCATGCGAGAATCTCAGAAACACTCGATTCGGCTGACGAGTTTCCAACAGTTTTGCCAACCCATCGCAAACAAAGCTTTTCCGCATGGTTGCCTATCTCAATTGGGTGCAATAATTTCTGTACCTATTGCATTGTTCCGTATGTAAGGGGACGTGAAAAGTCTCGTCCGTTTGATGAAATTGTTAAAGAAGCTGAAGGTCTTGTTGCATCAGGGGTTCAAGAGATCACGCTTCTTGGACAAAATGTTAATTCGTATGGCCGAGATTTATATGGAGAACCTCGTTTCGCTCAATTGCTGTGTGCAATCTCGGAAACGCAGGTGCCTCGTATTCGCTTTGCTACATCGCACCCTAAAGACATTACCGATGAGGTGATTGAGGCTTTCGGTACACTTCCCAATCTTATGCCAGCTCTCCATCTTCCTGTTCAATCAGGATCTAATGCCATCCTTAAAGAAATGAATCGACGTTACACGCGCGAACATTATTTAGAACGCATTGCAAAACTTCGAGAAGCCTGTCCTGATATTGCACTTTCAACAGACATCATCGTTGGTTTTCCGGGAGAAACGGAAGAAGATTTTCAAGCAACTTATAATTTAGTAAAAGAGGTGGGATACCATCAAGTGTTCACCTTTATATAT
This sequence comes from uncultured bacterium, assembly GCA_905215035.1. GTDB lineage: Bacteria > Actinomycetota > Coriobacteriia > Coriobacteriales > Eggerthellaceae > Anaerotardibacter. The sequence continues at coordinate 16,055 of CAJMOJ010000025.1, read as the reverse complement.
TCGCCCCGAGAGGGTACTCCTGCTGCAAAAATGCCACGCAATACTCCTCATGATGTCATACAAGAGCGATTTGATCGTCTTGTATCGCTCGTTCAAGACAATGCGTATGACGCCAATCAAATCGACCTTGGTAAAACAATGGATATTCTTGTTGAAGGTGTTTCTAAACGAGACAACTCAATTTTGTCTGGTCGCAGTCCAAAAAATCAAACGGTACATGCACAGATTCCTACCGGTAAATCAATTGAAGATTATTTAGGTCGTATTGTTCCTGTATCAATTACCGAAGCTAAAACCTGGTATCTTCGCGGTGATCTCTGCGAATAGTGTACTTGTGGATAGTTATCTTGAAACATATCCACTTACTATCGTCATTGTTGGTCCTACTGCATCAGGTAAATCTTCTCTTGCTCAAGATGTAGCACGTGAACTTGATGGCGAGATTATCTCTGCTGATTCTATGCAGATCTATAAGGGCATGGATATTGGTACCGCTAAGACCGTTGTTAGTGACCAACAAGTACCGCACCATCTACTCGATATCCTCAATCCTGGAGAAGCATATTCGGCACAACAATTTCAAGACCAAGCTCGTAGCTGCATTCATACTATCGCTACTCGCAATCATGTTCCGATTCTCTGTGGTGGTACTGGGTTTTATATTCAAGCTGCACTTGAGAATATGCAATTCCCAAAGGGAGAACAGGTTAATAATCCTATTCGGGAACACTGGACGAATTTTTTACAATCTCATACACCGCAACAGTTATGGGATGAGCTTCAGATGCGCGATGCAGCAAGTGCGGCGGTAATTCACCCGAACAACACTAAACGTGTTATTCGTGCGCTCGAAATGAATGCTGAAGGCGTTTCATACGCTCAGCAATCTGCAAATATTCGCTCACTCGATACTATAGTCCCATCGCTTAAATTTGGTATTTTGCATGACAGGGAAGTCCTCTATCAACGCATCAATAAGCGCGTTGACCAGATGATTGAAGCCGGTCTCGTGACGGAAGTTACGTCTTTGTTAAGAGGTGGTTTCAGGAATGCACTAACCGCCCAACAAGCCATAGGATATAAAGAGATCGTTCGGTATCTTGACGGAAATACAACCAAACAAGATGCGATTGATGACATCAAACAAGCAACACGGCGCTATGCAAAACGTCAGCTTTCGTGGTTTAGGCGAGATAACTCAATCGTATGGTTTGATGCAGCCTGTCAAGACCAAAAGGATATGGTTGCCACTATTGTAGATGCATATAAAACCGCACAACAGGCATCATTGGCACTTCCGTAGAACCCCTTTAGAGCGATCATGAAATCTAAGCTTAGCGCTTAGTGGAAATCGCATGAAGGAGACAGTATGGTGCATCACTTTGCTAAGCTACACGGCCTTGGCAACGACTTTGTATTTTTCGATGGTTTGTCCGAGCCTTTTGATCTTTCGCCTGAACAAGTAGCACATATATGTGATAGGCATTTTGGGGTAGGTGCCGATGGGGTGATAGTTGTTACACCTTCTCCACGCCCTGAATGTCGTGCGTATATGCACTATATTAATTCTGATGGAACACTTGCTCAAATGTGCGGTAATGGTATTCGATGCTTTACAAAATTTCTTGTTGATCGGGGCTATTTACCACAAAATGATTCCAGTTATTGGGCTGATACCTTACGTGGTCCACTCTGCATTTCCTATACCGTTGATACTAATGGATTCATGGATACCGCCTCAGTTGATATGGATGAACCTATTCTTGATCCGAAACTCATTCCATCAACGCTTGCTCCAAATGCTGTATGCGAGGATTCTTCTTGTGTAATTGAGGCCCCCCTTGAATCCCCCTGGGGAACATTTACGTTTACCTTGGTGTCGATGGGAAATCCTCATGCGGTAACCTTTATTGACGACTTTTCTTGTCTTCCTGATACCTGTTTTATTGGTGGGGAAGAGAAAGAAAAAACACTGCAGACATTTGATGTGCAAACCATTGGATCATATTTTGAAAAGCATCCCGCTTTTCCTGAAAAAGCAAATATTGAATTTGTTACACAAAAAGAAAGCGAACTAGCAATGCGTGTCTTTGAACGTGGATGTGGCGAAACCCTTGCATGCGGCACAGGGACGTGTGCAACGCTTGTTGCGGCAGTTCTCACCCATCGTTCCAGTCGAGAAAATACCGTTCATCTCTTAGGCGGTGATCTTGTAATTCAATGGGATGAATCAAATAATCATGTCATCATGACCGGACCTGCTGCACAATCTTTTACGGGCGAAATCACGCTTTAATGTACTAGTCAACCTTGTAATACCTTGTAATGATGCAATGACTACCGTATTGATCTTTTAAATAAACGATAAGAAAGGAATTATGCATGCAAAAAGCAGAATGTCTCAATCATCTTGCGCCCTATTTATTCGCACAGATTGATGCAAAACGCGACGCATTACGTGAGCAGGGAATTGATGTTATCTCTTTAGGTATTGGGGATCCTGACATGCCTACACCTGCTCATATTGTCGATGCGCTTGTTGAGGCTGCACATGTTCCTGCAAATCATCAATATCCTGATTATGCAGGATCTCTTGCATATCGCACTGCCTGTGCTGATTGGATGCAATCTCGCTTTAGCGTTGATGTTGATCCCAAGACCGAAGTGCTTGCACTGATTGGATCAAAAGAGGGAATTGCTCATCTCCACACCGCCTTTGTCGATCCTGGTGATTATGTTCTTGCCCCCTCTATTGGTTATCCTGTCTATTCGGGTGGAGCAACCCTTCAATCAGCACATACCTACTTTATGCCCATGAATGCTGAAAATGGATTTCTTGCTGATTTTGAACAAGTTCCAGAAGACATCCTTAAGCGTACAAAAATTCTTTTTTTGGGGTATCCCAATAATCCAACAGGAGCAATCGCATCTGATGAGTACTTTGATAAAGCAATTGATTTTTGTATTAAACACGATATTCTTCTTGCTCACGACAATGCGTATTGCGAAATAGGTTTTGACGGCTATCGTGCACCCAGTATTCTTGAAAGACCACGCGCTAAAGAATGCTGTATTGAATTTTTTAGTCTCTCCAAAGCTTATAACATGACAGGATGGCGTATTGGTTTTGCTGCCGGCAATCCTTATGCTATTGAAGCACTTGGCACCGTAAAGAACAATCTTGATTCAGGTCAGTTTGGCGCAATTCAAGATGCTGCTATTGTTGCACTTACCTCATCTCAAGAATGCATCAATGAGATGAATGCGATTTACACACGTCGTCGTGATGCTATTGTTGAGGCACTGCAGGCAATTGGTCTTGAGTGCCAACCACCTAAAGCAACAATTTACGTTTGGGCAAAAGTTCCTGATGGCTACACCTCTGCCGAATTTGCGGAAAAGCTTCTTGAGCAGGCTCATGTTATTGTCACACCAGGATCAGGTTATGGGCCTGACGGTGAGGGATATATTCGCATTTCACTCACAACACCAGACGAACGACTTCTTGAAGCGGTCGATCGAATTAAAAAAACAATGTAATAGTATATCTAGGTGCTTTTACTTCCTGTAAAAGCTGTAATTATGAATGTTTCAGAACAGTCCACAGGCATTGCGTGGACTGTTTTTTATTGCTCGCCTATACTTACCTGATAAGAAAGGGAGGCTATGGCTGAATCATTATCACACAACTATCCACGAGCTCAAGAAGAAGTATATGTACATGGGCCTTCAACCCATATAGAAACTCCACGAGAACGAGCCATTTTGGTTGGCGTAACACGTCAAAATCAGGCTTGGACCACTGAATCATCGCTAGCAGAATTAGAACGTCTCGCTTGGACTGCAGGAGCAGATACACTCGCTACCACAAGTCAAAAACTAGATTCGCCAAATCCACGCACCTTTATTGGATCGGGTAAGGCAGAAGAAGTTGCTGCATTAGCGCAAAAACTTGATGCTGATCTTGTTATTTTCGACGATGAACTTACCCCATCGCAGCAAACTAATCTTGAAAAGCTTATGGGTAAAAACGTTAAAGTGATTGATCGAACCGCATTAATTCTTGATATTTTTGCTCTCCATGCAACAAGCAAAGAAGGTCGCCTGCAGGTCAGACTTGCACAAAACCAGTATCTCTATCCACGCTTACGTGGCATGTGGGCACATTTGGCATCAAATCGTATGGGCGGAGGTGTTGGATCACGTTTTGGTGAAGGCGAATCGCAGCTTGAGGTTGATCGTCGTCTTATCAGAAATCGTATTACCTCGATTAAAAAAGAGCTTGCACAAGTTGCAAAAGTGCGCAATTTACAACGTAAAAATCGCTACGAATCGGGCATTTTTAAAGTTGCACTTGCTGGATATACCAATGCCGGTAAATCAAGTTTGTTAAATACGATTACTGGATCTGAAGTTTTAAGTTACGACAAACTGTTCGCAACCCTTGACTCCACGACACGAAAATTGGTATTACCTGAAGGACGAGAAGTAACACTCACTGATACAGTTGGTTTTATTCAAAAACTACCTCATACACTTGTTGAGGCTTTCAAGTCTACTCTTGATGAGATAAATGGAGCAAACCTCATTCTCCATGTTGTTGATGTGTCTGATCCAGCTTTTCTTGATCAAATCGATACAGTCAATCAAGTGCTCGAAGAAATTGGTGCTCAAAAAATAGCACGATTAGAAGTATTTAATAAAACCGACCAGCTTGATTCTAATCAAATAACAGGCTTGCAAAATCGCTTCCCTCAAGCAATTTTTACCTCAACAGTAACAGGATACGGAATTGATTCTTTAATACGACATATTGCACTAGCCGCATCTGCACAAGAAACATTGATACACGTTGTAATACCTTTTTCACGCGGCGATCTTGTTTCCTATGCTCATCAAAACGCGACTATTCTTTCAGAATCCTATTCGGCTGAGGGCACAGAACTCACCATACGTATACCACCAGCATTGCTTTCAACATTTAATTCTTTTATCGTAAACAAACCCTGTTAAAAATTACCCAATATTAAGTTATTGGGTAATTTTTAACATCATAATGCTTACTTAATTTAATTTTCGTAAATCGGACGCTTTAATTAAAAACTCCTTCATTGCCTAACCTGGTGTTTTGAAGATAATCGTTCTTGTGGTTGAATCCATCGAATTCTCACAAGAAAAGCAAACAGTTATCACACAAAAGGGAAGGAGTAGAAAACGAACTCACTGAAAAGTACTTAGCGGTTATCATATGTCTATTACCAATAAGAAGTGGCAATTTTTATAAAGGTGTCAACCGATTTCGACCGTTCGATATTTGCACAATAGCAAAGATGGATTTGCCTAAATTCATCAGGAGCTTCTTGGATGGAAAGGCAAACAAGTTCCTTATTAAATGCATCCAATAACCATGAATTGCATGCAATGGCAAGAATGTCGGGATTAGCTGACACAATTGATGCCAAGGTGATCTCATCGGAATACAAGCATTCAATGGGAAGATCGTAGTCTTGAATTAATGAAGCAACACTTGGACCAAGAGGGCCTTGTAAATCATACGATACAAGATGCTGGTTGGCTAACTCTGTTAATGAAATTACGCTCTTCTGGCTTAAAGGATGGTGACGATTCACAAGAAGCGTTACCCCTTGAGTCCAAACGGGATAAAACACAATTTCAGGATCTTTTTCAATTGGTCCCGCAAAGGCAACATCAATGGTTCCATTTTTTAACTTGGTAAGAAGATCAAAAGTAGTTGACTGGATAATATTGATTTGAGTACTGCCATTCGTTTTACGTCGAAATTCGTAAAGTATTTTTGACCAATCTTGATTTTGGGCTGAAAAAACTGCACCGATATTAATTGCAGATTCTTGCTCGGCTTTCTTCTTTCGAATGAAGTTGACACCATTATCAAGAAACTTCAAGGCAGTAGCAACATACTGATAAAACGCCATTCCTTCTTCAGTGAGATAGACACCTGATCTACTTTTCTCAAAGAGAGAAACTTCCAACTCTGACTCAAGTTTACTGATAGCTTGTGACAATGTTGGTTGAGTAATGGAGAGCATCTGCGCAGTTAAACGCCTATTTTTTGTCTCTGAAAGAGTCTTGAAATAGTATAAATGGGAGAGATTCATTACATAATCCTTACCAGCAATGATAGTTGCCTACTGCACACAGCTCCGATAAAACTCTACGGTGCCATTTTTGTTCTTGTGAGATACACAATTATAAATCTTATACGCGTGAGATTTACTTGTTTTGAGGATTACAACGAATTTGAATGCGCAATAGGTTTGCCATTAATAAAGCTCTAACACAATAGGAGGGGATTGTATGAAGGGGCTTGAGGGGATTAAGGTAGTTGAATTAACTGGTTATGTTGCAGCACCTGCTTGTCCGCGAATCTTAGGGGAAATGGGTGCAACCATTTATAAGGTTGAACCTTTTTCTGGAGATGAGTATCGCACTAATGGTACTGGTTTTGGTATGCAGAAAACTGATATTGATGATCCAGCTTTCGATCTTGCATCAATGAATAAAAACTTTCTTAGTATTAATTTGAAAGATCCACAAGGAGCTGAATTTTTAGAAAGACTTCTTGCGGATGCTGACATAATGGTTACTAGCTTTAGAGACAAAGCACTTAAGAAGTTAGGACTTGATTACAATGCGGTACACGCTCGCCATCCTCACTTAGTATGGGCACAAATGCGTGGGTACGGTGAGTATGGTCCTGAAAAAGATAGTAAAGGATTCGATACCACTGCCTATGGTGCACGCGGCGGTTTCTTTGCTTCACTTCCCCAGGTTGACAACTATCAACCTATTAATTGGCCCGCCGCTATTGGTGATTGGAATGCCTCTATGGCGCTTACTGCAGGTGTTTTAGGCGCTTTAGTACGTAAAGATCGTACGGGAGTAGGGGACAAGGTTACTGTCAACTTGTACCACTGTGCTCTATGGGCTATGCAAATAATGTTAGCCGCATCACAGTTTGGTGATACATGGCCTAAGTCGCGCTACAACGTTACGTGTCCTACTAATAACTCATATCACACTAAAGATAATGTTTGGTTCATGATTTGTTATGGCAGCTATGATCTTTTCTATGATCACACCATGCGCTCAATTGGCCTAGATCATCTTGTTGGCGATGAACGCTACAATAAATCTGCTGTCATCAATAATGGCTGTGGTAGAAATACCGAAGTGGTTAAAATCCTTGAAGATCAATTTGCCACGCAAGATTGGGATTATTGGGAACCTATTTTTAAGGAAAACGAAATCCCTTACCAACGTTTTTACAAAAGCGAAGACATCCTCGCTGATGAAGAAGCATACGCAAACGATATTTTGCGAAAAGTAAACTATGATGCATTTGGCGAAAAAGTGCTTCCAACCTCACCCATTCGTCTTGATTCTATGGGTGATCCCATTTTATTTAAGAGTCGACCCATCGGCTTTGATACGAGACGCATCATGGAAGAATATGGCTATGACCCTGATGATATTCAGGCCATGTCAGGCACCTCGGTTCTCTGTTATGAAGGTGATCCGCTTCCTAAATCAGTATTTGAGCCAAGCTATGGGCCCCATTCACATCTTGACTAAGCTAAATTCACACAACGATTGCTAGGGGGGTATACAACATGACAATGACACCACCTAATACCAACAGATGTTCGTTTCACAACAACAAACACAATGTTGCTCAACCTGTTTTTATGCAACCTAGCGCATCGTTACACAAAATTAATTCAATGAGTGCATCAGAACGAACTAAGTGGAGTATTGTTGATGCTTTTGAACACACGCTTGAAGAAAAATCATTTTGCAAAATCAACATTACTGATATTACGCAATATTGTCATATCGCTCGCCAAACCTTTTATAACCATTTTTTTGACAAATATGACGTTGTCGATTGGGTTTATGCGCAATTAGTAAAACAAACAACGTGTCGAATTGGTATCGATATGACATGGGAGGAAGCAACTAGCGCTAAACTCTGGATTATGAAGAGTAAGCAAAATCTTTTTGCTGCACTTTACTCCATTGATACTAATGAAGGGCTTCAGAGCAATGAACCACGAAAAGTCTTTGATTATTATGTGGCAAACATTGATCGAATAACGGGCAAGAAGCTTGATGTTCTTGAGTCTTCTCTCCTGAAAATATATTGCTATGGTGCAACACACCTTGCAACTGAATGGATATTAGAAGGCGCTCAAGAGCCAATTGAAGTGCTTATTGAGGCAAATAAGCAAGCGCTTCCACTTTTTGCCCAAAGAATTTTTCTTGCCGTATCATAAAGCGGAAACCTTATCACAAAACGATAAGGTATTTATTTGGCGGATGGGCTTATGGTTTGAGGGGAATTGATCGTAGGCTTTTTCGATACATCGCTAAACAACGTTACGAATTACGAAAGGAGAGGGGTTATGGCGGAGAAGATTAGGCGACAAGGATTAACATGGCGTCACGTCTTGGTTGTTATTACCATGTGCTTGTCGATTTTTACTGCTGTTGGCATCGTTTTTACTGCCGCAGGCTTGTGCTACCGACCTGTATCACAGTTCTTTGATGTTCCGGTATCGCAAGTTTCGCTCTACATTACCTTTGTTTATTTGGGTCAAATGGCAGGTGCAGCACCTGCTGGTATTTTGTTTGATAAATTCAATGCAAAAACAGTTTGCTGTATTGCTGCAATTCTAATTATTGTTCCGTATTTCGGATTTGCATTCTATCCTGCAATCTGGTGCTATTGGGTTGCTGGCTTTATTATTGGTCTCGGTCTTGTTCTTGTAGAGTTCACTATGACGGCTGGTATCCTCAGTCGTTGGTTCCATACCAACTACGGCACTGTTACTGGTCTTGTATTTGCATTTACCGGTATTGGTGGTGTTGTTTGGAATCTCTTAGGCCAATTCGTTCTTGGTCCAGACCTGGAAGGATGGCGTACTCTCTATATGATTTTTGGTGTATGCATCGCTGTTGGAACGCTTCCATTCATTGCGCTCTTTGTTAAGCGTACACCTGAAGAGTGCGGCACGCTTCCTTATGGCATGCCATTAGACGCTGCTGCAATGGAGACTGAGCTCGCAGAACAAGAGGCTGCAGGCGCAGCAGAAGAGCCTGGATTTAGGGCAAAAGAAGTTCTCAAATTCCCCTTCTTCTGGACACTGGTATTGGGAGCGGGTCTCTTGAATACCATTACAACCATGTCGCAACTTTTTGCTACCTATGTCCAATTCCTTGGACACGAAGGCTGGTATGGAGCCGAACCTTTAGTTGCTCTGCTTCTTCTGTCCGGTACGCTGGAAGCTTTTGCTTCAGCAGGCCAAGGTGGCGGTAAAGTTTTAATTGGTATTATCGAATCTCATTCGATTTATGCTGCACAAGCTATTGGCTATGCTGGTGGTGTTATAGGTCTACTCATGATGTGGTGGTTCCCACAAATCTTGGGCGAAGCAGGCATCTGGCCTATGTTCTTTGGTGGTCTATTCTACGGTCTTGCATACGCGTGTTCGACGGCGATGTTGCCCTACATTGTACGTGAGGTATTTGGTGGCAGAGACTTTGATAAGATCTACTCATGGATGATTGCTATCTTTAATGGCATTGGAGCACTGGGTGCCACAGGATGGGCGCTTGTAGCAGAAGGCTTTGGATGGCATGGTTTCTTCATAGGTGGTATTATCGTGCTTACTATTACCTTTGGCCTTTTGGCTTACACGTGGCATTCTGGCGACAAGGCACGTCGTGCAACTTGGTACAAATCTGATGCTGAGCTTGCTGCAGAAGGACGCGCTGAACTTGCCGCTGAGGCTTAAAACATGTATTAGTCTTTTACAATGCTTGTAACGGATCCATTTAGCGATGGTTACTGTAAAAGGGGAGGGACATACTATGTTCCTCCCCTTATTTACCCCGAGGAGAGTTATATGACTAAAAAACCTGATCTCTTACTTGATGGAAGATCTCAATTACAGTTTCTAGTTCAAGTTCTTAATCCAGCATTATTTGTCATGTTGGCCGGAGGTATTATCCTTCATTTTGACACAAGCGCCCTTGTTGTCGTTGGTGTAATTGGATATGGTATTTGGGGTGTATTAAACTTTATGCTCAGACGGCAAAAGCGCAAAGATGCAATTGCCCTCGCTCAATCTAAAAAGAAAAAGAAGAAGCAATCATCAGCTGATGAGGTAAAACTTGGTATTGATTATGGTCTTATCGCTTCATTATTAAATCCCATCACGCTTATAGTTCTTTTTGCTGGTATTTTTCAAGCATGGCCTATCTGGTTGCTTATTGTTATTGGTGTGATTGGATATGGCGCTTGGGGTGTATGCACCTATTTAGACCGAAAACATCCTATTCAAATTTAATTTATTATTAGATATATGAACAAAAAAGAGCGACCCATTAATAGGTCGCTCATAGGAAGAGAAAAGGCGGCTTTTATTGCGCAAGGATTATCTATCTAATTGCTCCTCGCTGCTTAAGTTCTTCAAGTTTGTTGTCATCTAAACCAAGTTCTTTCAATACCTTACAAGTTGATTCACCAAGCAATTCTGGTTCACGAGCATCAGACAAACTTGCTCTTGTTTCACCAATTACATGCGGAGTATTGGTTTGCAGTACTTTTCCTAGTCGCGGAAAATCTACATATTCAAGAAGCCCGGGGTTATGGGCGATACAATATTCAACCGCTTCAGTTTTATTGTAGATAGGCGTTATAGGATGCTTTCCATCCTTGGTCCATTCAACCCATTCCTGATGCGTTTTGCTTGCAGCAATTTCTTGTATTTTTGCGTATCCTTTCGGATTTTCTACTTGAGTGTCTTTTAACGTATTGCAAAGCTCATCACATCCTATATCACGGCAAAATTCATTCCAGAAATTTGTCTCATAAAAACCAAATGCAACAAGACCTTGATCTTTTGTACGATAAATGTTGTATCCAATAGAAGGGTATTCACGTTTAGTGCTTGGAAATTCTTCTCCAAAGAAAAACCAACGAGAGTCAAGCATGGCATTCCACCAAACAAGCGATGAATACATTGACACATCAATATGTGCACCTTTATTAGTGATAGTACGCTGAATGAGAGAAGTTAGTATTCCTTGTAAAGCAACCATTGCTGAGGCAAAATCAGCAGGTGGAACCAAAGCAACATTTCCTTCATTGAGATCATAAAAGCCCGTTTGAGCCACGATATTGATATCATGAAGTGGACTTAAACTTCTTGGATCATCTTGCCCGTATGCTGAAAGCGAGCAATAAATCAAATGGGGATTAATCTTGGAAAGTGTTTCGTAATCTATTCCGAGACGCTTTGTTACTCCTGGCCTATAGTTTTCGATAAAAACATCAGCATTAACAACCAACTGATAAAATGCTTCGAGCACTTCAGGATCTTTTAGGTTAAGTGAGACACTTTCTTTATTGCGATCGAGTGCGTAATGGTAATAGCTTTCACCTTGAATTAATGGCTTTTCCTGACGGCAGTAGTCACCATTTTTCGTATCTTCAACCTTGATTACACGAGCACCAAAATCCGCAAGATACAAACTCGGATAGGCACCTAACAAATAACGCGATAAATCAAGCACTGTAATGGTTTCGAATGGTTTATTCATGTCAACCTCATCGCCCCTCTACAAACATGATTCTTTGCATGCAATGCGTTTAAAAGTTGCATGGGTTTACATGATCTATCAAACATTTGCGATGCGAAAAAATCATCAATAACCGTTGTAAAATATGCTAAAACAGCGCCAATATAGACCCATATCACCCATCCGTTTTCAAGCAATTACTCGTAAATGTCTAATATTACTCGAATAAATTTGGACGTTTTTAGTATTTTGTCTACAACGTTATTTAATGATTTTTATCGTGGGTAAACACGGCATAATTGCATGTATACTTACCTCATATATGGTGCACCTATGATTGGACTGTCATGGATACTAATGGAACCTCGTATGTGCAATTTTTTTCAACACTACCGTCTGGTTTAGTGCATTGCACTCCACAAGCGCGCTGTGATGCCTATCAAGAAGCTAACCCAACATGGAAGACTCACCTTTGTTGGTTTAGTTGCGGTGGACGATGCGTTAATCAATCTCTTGTAGATGATCATATTGTTCTGCGCCAAAGAACCGATGCGCTTCATCCTGATTCTCCTGATTACCCGCAACAACGAGGATGTGCACGCGGTCGATCATTACGACATGCGGTTTTTGGTGCTGAACGCTTAAAGTACCCTATGAAACGCAAGCATTGGAATCCAGGAGGCATTGAAACCCATGGAGACCTACGTGGCCATGACGAGTGGGAACGAATTTCATGGGATGAAGCGCTTGATCTTATCGCCTCAGAAATAACACGCATAAAAACATCATACGGATCCAAATCTATTCTTTGTACAGGATATGAGGTTCGCACACTTTTGGATCGCATGTATTACGCCCCAGCTTTGTGCGCATATGGAGGATGCAGCTATACATGGGGGCAAGCAAGCCAAGGTGCTTTTCCTGTCGTTTCTAACCTTATTAAAGGATCCTTTAATTTGGGACGTTTCGATTACTCAGATCGTTTTGCTATCCGTCATGCAGATCTCATAGTCATGTGGGGACAAAACCCTTCTTGGTCAATGCTTGGTAATGTTACATATGATTATTTACAGGCAAAAAAAGCAGGAGCTCGATTTGTTTTTGTTGATCCGTTCTGCAATCCTAGCATGCAACCTCTTGCAGATGAATGGATCCCTGTACGGCCAGGAACAGATACTGCACTTCTTCTAGGTATTGCACACTATCTTATTGAACACGATCTTTACAATCATGACATTGTCGAACGATGTTGCGTCGGATTTGATGTCGATCACATGCCTCAAAACGCTTTCGAAGGCCAACAAAACTTCAAAGATTACGTTTTAGGTCTATATGACGGCGTTGCCAAAACCCCGCAATGGGCTTCAGAAATATGTGGAACACCGTCTGAAAGCATTATGCATCTTGCACAAATTATGGCAAAGGCGGATGCACTCACCTTACGTGCTAGTCAGGCTCCTGCACGTACAGAAAATGGAGGTGCTTTTGTCCAAGCTTTTTATACGCTTGGCTGGATGTGTGGGGCTATTGGAAAAATAGGAGCAGAAACATCAGCAGGAGCAGGTGGCTATGTTGGTTTTGGTGGTAATGAGCTAGTAAAAGCAGGGGAACTGCCTGATATTTGGCCCCATAATCCTATATGTGAACCGCCTCGAGGAGGTGGATCGTTGGGACAAGGAAAATATGACCCCGAAAAATACTACGGTATAGCTATGCCAGAGATGTGGGATGCCATTTTGCAAGGAGAATACACTGATTTCTCACACGGCAAACAACCCATTGATATCCGTATGATATACAAGATTGGCGAAGGGGGACGCCTTAATCAAAACCCGAATTTTACTAAAGGTGTTAAGGCCTTTCAAAAAGTTGAGTTCGTTGTAACAAGTGATATTTGGATGACGTCCGATTGCAAATATTCAGACATCGTTTTGCCATCCACAACGTTTTGGGAAACAGCTGGCATTGTTCAGCCTAAGACCAATCGTGAATTTATACTTTGTTCAGAACAAATTACTCCGCCACTGTTTGAATGCCATGAGGATTTTCAAACAGAAGCAGATCTTGCACAACGATGGGGAATAGATCCTAAAATTGTTAATCCCCGCTCTATTGAAGAAATAACTTTCACTAAACTATACGGTGCAACATTACGCAATGAACAAACCCACAACCTTGATCCTCTTATCACCTTTACTCAAGACGATCTTGAACAACTAGGTTCTTTTGCTTGCGAACACGCTCCACAACAAGGATTTATTCCTTATAAAACATTTTCAGAAACAGGAGTTTATCAGGTAGAACGCCATACTGACGATAATTTTATCCACTTTAGATACGCTGATTTCATCGATAATCCCAAAGAGAATCCTCTTCCGACAGAATCAGGAAAGCTTGAAATAAGTTCTGCTAACCTCGTAAAAACCTATCACCGCTATGGTCTATCTCATATTGCAGAAGTCGCCCATTATATTCCTACTCGACATGGTGTTGAATCAACCTATGACAATTGGGAGAAAAAAATAAAAGGTGCTTTTCCTTTTCAAACCATATCGCTTCACCATCCCGCTCGTGCCCATCAGGCCTATGATTCAGTTACGCAATTACATGAATTATTTCCTTCCACCGTCATTATTAATGAACTCGATGCAAAGCAATTAGGTATTAACGATTGTGACAATGTACTCGTTGAGAGTCCCTATGGACGCGTTATGCGTCAGGCCCATGTTACAAAACTCATAATGCCAGGCATTCTTGCTGTGGGCGAAGGAAACTGGTCTGCTATTGACGCAGCCGGAATTGATCGAGCTGGCAACAGCAATACTCTTCAAGGAAGCGCTCTGCAGGGAGAAGGGGAGTGCACGTGGAATAGCAATATCGCACGTATACAAGTATGGAAAGGAGGGCCTTGTGAGTGTTAGTGTCTTTTATATAAACGCTAATGAGTGCATGAATTGCAAAGCCTGCATGGCGGCTTGCAATGACGTACATAATTTATCTCCCGAGCTTCATCTTAGAAAAGTACTACAAGCCGAGGCAGGAGAGTGGAAATTTAAAGAGGGGATTACTCAACAAATCAATGTATTTTCATATTCGTTGAGTCTGTCTTGCAATCATTGCAATAATCCAATTTGCGTTGATTCATGTCCTCGACAAGCAATCATTAAAGATCCTGATAATGGAATTGTTTTTATTGATCTTGATCTCTGTATTGGATGTGGCATCTGCACCAAGCAGTGTCCCTATCATGCTCCAGTAGTCGATACGCGAATCAAAAAGGCTTTAAAATGCGATACCTGTTTCAATCTGCGTAATAAAGGTGAAAGCCCTGCATGTGTTGCTGCATGCAGCATGAGATGTCTATCCTTTTATACCGGTGATACGCTCGAAGATGTTATAGCCACAATTCAGTCTGAGCATAACCAAACACCTGAAAGCCTTACTATTATATTTCCAGGTCAAAATGCGCTTTTACCTAACCCAGAAACAACCAATCCAAATTTAGCTTTAACGCCACATCGTAGAGATGCTGGATTAACTTCCGATGATATTGTGACTCACCATATCTAATTAGAGGATCGCATCATGTCTCAAATGTTTCCTAATCATATTTATGATGAACAACTTTTTGAAAAAACCAACACTTTAGCTCTTGACCTTGGCATTCTTCTAGGTAGGATCTGTCAACAAGAGCCAAATGGTGAGTCTATAAAAGCCTTGTATACTGTTTCTTCAAACATACTATCTATGCTTAATTCTGACCAAATAGCATTTTCTCGGAAACAAAAAGCTTATCCACAGAAAACCAATGAGGCGATACTATTTTTTCTTGATGCCTATAAATCTCTTCCACACTTAGAGCTAATTGA
The DNA here is from genome assembly GCA_905215035.1 of uncultured bacterium. Lineage (GTDB taxonomy): Bacteria > Actinomycetota > Coriobacteriia > Coriobacteriales > Eggerthellaceae > Anaerotardibacter. The sequence goes on along the minus strand of CAJMOJ010000025.1, from coordinate 561 downwards.
AACAGCAAGATCTGACTATATGCGACTTCTTGTCGGAATAGGTGATCCACTTGCAGCTCCTTGGGAGTCGGTATATCAATCAAGCGAACGATCAATATTTCAAGCATCAACGCTCGACGTACGACGCTGGTTCCATAACTACGGAATACGATACGAACATGAATATACTGAACCCGATGATCATATTGGAGTAATGCTTGAATTTATCTGTCACGTATTGAAAAATCATATCCAAAGTGCAACACCACGTGATGAGCATGAGCGTCCCGTCGCTATAGCAGAATTTATCCAAGAACATTTTTTGTCTTGGGCAGAACAGTGGAATGATTGTATACAGCAGTATGCCCACACATCTTACTACAAAGCTCTTGGATGGGAAATCATCTTAATCTCAGTTTATCTAGAACAACTTATACAAAACTAAGTGTATAAAACCAGGTATTCATAGCTATAAAAACAACTATGAGCCTTTACATAATCAATAGCAAATCAATTCATAATGAAACAAGAAGAGTATAAGCTTAAAGCTTTTATACAACATGGCGGGACTGGAGCGTGAAG
>CAJMOJ010000024.1 GCA_905215035.1 uncultured bacterium | reverse complement strand
AGGGTCACGACATGGCTTTGCTTAGGTTTTTACTTCAGTTTTATGCCAAGTCCTCTAAACGACCATGTTTTTCATAGCGAGACAAACGCGAAATTTTGTTGTCATCATCAACAAAAACAACATGAGGTGCATTGTCTTTGTCAGCAAACTCTTCAGGAGTCATTTGTGCATAGCACATAATAATAACCTTATCGCCAACTTCAACATAATGAGCGGCAGCACCATTTAAACAAATAACACCGCTGCCAGGTTCTCCTGCAATTGTGTATGTCTCAAGGCGATTACCATTATCGCAATCTGCGATGGTGACTTTTTCGTATTCTAAGATGCCTGCAGCTTCCATGAGGAGGGGATCAATCGTGATTGATCCGATGTAATCAAGCTCCGCCTGAGTGACGGTTGCTCGATGAATTTTGCCCTTCAAAACGTTGAGCAACATGGGGAAGTATCTCCTTCTTTCTGTACGGGTCGAAAATGCATTGGGGTATGCTTTTCTTGCAAACGTACCTATTCTGCAAAATCAAAGAGGTAGTTGTCAATAAGTCGTGTTGAACCAATGTATACCGCAATAGCTACTAGACCAGCTTCTCCTAACGTGTCTACCGGCTGCATATTGGCTAAATCAACCACTTCAACATAGTCGATTTTGCTCATGGGTTCAGCTTCAATAGTATCGGTTACAAGTTTAGTAATTGTGCTCGCATTGCGCTCACCGTTTTCAATAGCCTCCTGAGCGGCAAAGATAGCACGCGAAAGACACAGAGCAGCGATACGTTCTTCGGCTGAGAGATATGAATTGCGAGAGGATTTAGCTAATCCGTCATCTTCACGAACGATAGGGCAACCAATAACCGTAACGTTCATATTCAGGTCGGATACCATACGCTTGATGATGGCAAGCTGTTGAGCATCTTTTTGTCCAAAGAATGCTTTATCAGGCTGCACGATATTCATGAGTTTGTTTACTACTGTGCAAACACCACGAAAGTGTCCGGGACGTTTTGCACCACAAAGGGTATCAGTGAGTGTTTCCATAACAACATAGGTATTGTAATTCGCAGGATACATTTCCTCTACACTGGGATGGAATACCACATCAACACCTTTAGATTGAGCGATAGCTGCGTCTCGTTCTAAATCACGGGGATAATTGTCGTAATCCTCATGAGGACCAAACTGGATAGGGTTTACAAAAACGCTAGTAACTACTTTGTCGCATGCGCTTCGAGCTGCTTCCATAAGTGACATATGACCTTCATGGAGCGCTCCCATGGTGGGTGTGAGGCCAATGGTGAGACCTTGTGCTTTCCACTCTGCAACGCGTGCTTTCATGTCTGCAACTGTTGTAATGATTTCCATAACCAGTCTTTCTCCTTACTATGGTTGATTGGAAATAGAGTTTAAGCCCTTACATGCCCTATATGTTTGAAGCACTATATGCTTAATAGAGCTTTTCAATAACTTCATCGTCAATTTTAAACGTATGTTCTTCCGCGGGGAACGTACCGGCTTTGACTTCTTCGTCATAGGTCTTGAACGCTTCTGTCATAGCCTCGCCAAGCTGAGCAAAATGCTTGACAAACTTTGGCTTGAAGTCGGAGAAGAGCGCAAGCATATCTTGATAAACCAACACCTGGCCATCGCATCCTGCTCCTGCACCTATGCCGATGGTAGGAATGGTGAGCTTTTCAGTAATGAGTTTAGCGAGTTTTGCTGGTACACATTCAATAACAACCGCAAAGGCGCCGGCTTCTTGAACGGCAAGAGCATCATCAATCACTGCTTGAGCAGCCTCTACGGATTTGCCCTGAACTTTAAAGCCACCGTAGGAGTTAACGAATTGGGGGGTCATACCAATATGGGCACAGACCGGTATGCCTGCTTTGGTAATTGCTTTAATTTGCGGTGCGATGCGTGATCCGCCCTCAAGCTTGACTGCGTTTGCTTGAGTTTCTTTCAAAATACGACCTGCATTAAGGACGGCTTGTTCTACGGAGGCTTCATAACTCATAAAAGGCATATCAATAACAACGAGCGCATTTTGAGCACCACGGGTGACGGCACGACCATGATGGATCATGTCCTCAAGGGTAACAGGGATGGTGTCTTCATAACCAAGCATTACCATGCCGAGTGAGTCACCAACCAAAATAGAATTGACGCCTGCATTATCTACCACTTTTGCGGTTGAATAGTCGTAGGCTGTAAGCATTGAGATCTTTTGGCCTTCATCTTTCATCTTCTGAAAAGTGGCAACGGTGTTTTTCATGACAACCTCTTTCAAAAACATAAGGGGTATGTAGGCAAAACAGTCACGATGCGAATACTGACATTCATTGCTGACGTTCATCACATGTGTACTGTTTTAACTTGTTACATACCCCTTTTTACTAAAAAAGAGCTTATGCAGATATCGCAATAGGCTCTTTTAACATGTTGAGCATATTCTACTCAAGAAATGCGTGTTGTGAACATCTTTTATCACGTTTTTGAAAAATGTTGATTTAGAGATAAATAATAAAGGTCTAGGCGATGGGAACAAACCGTTTGACCGGTAAAAATACCGTTAAAATCCACTATGGATACACCCGGACGCGTGGCGTTTGACACGCCTGTGGGCCGGTGATAAAGTTCATCTTCGCGTCTTTGGGTAGACGTGTGTAGTTTTGCGTGTGCGTATCTGCAGAACGCACAGAGTAACTGCAGGTAAGTAATTGTATTGGATAAATGTAAAGGAGTTGAAGTCTTGCCTACTATTAATCAGCTGGTTCGTAAGGGCCGCGCCAAGTCGGTAGAAAAGAAAAAGACACCGGCACTTAAAGGCAATCCTCAAAAACGTGGCGTTTGCACTCGTGTTTACACCACCACCCCTAAGAAACCAAACTCTGCACTCCGTAAGGTTTGCCGTGTTCGTTTGGTTAACGGTATGGAAGTTACCGCTTATATTCCCGGTATCGGTCATAACCTTCAAGAGCACTCAATGGTTTTAATCCGTGGTGGTCGTGTTAAGGACCTTCCTGGTGTGCGCTATAAGGTTATTCGTGGCGCTCTTGACTGCGCTGCAGTTGATAACCGTGCACAGGCACGTTCTCGTTACGGTGCTAAGAGACCTAAGAAATAGTACGAGTGCGATGAGGTTTATGCTTGGCACATTGTAGATGTGAGCTCAAAACCCAATCGCTTAATTGAAAGGAAATCATATGCCGCGTCGTGCAGCAGCAGTCCGCCGCGAAGTGCAGCCGGACGCAATGTACAACAACCGTTTGGTCACGCAGCTGATCAACAAGGTCCTTCTTGACGGCAAGAAATCCACCGCAGAAAACATTGTTTACGGTGCGTTTGATATCGTCGCAGAGAAAACTGGTCAAGATCCTCTGACTGTTTTCAAGAAGGCAATGGATAATATCCGTCCTACGCTTGAGGTTAAGCCTAAGCGCGTTGGTGGTGCAACCTACCAGGTTCCTATGGAGGTTAACTCTCGCCGTGCTACTACGCTTGCTATCCGTTGGATGGTTGACTTTGCGCGTAATCGCAAAGAGAACACAATGAAAGAGCGTCTTGCCGCAGAAATTATGGATGCAGCCGACAATACGGGTGCTTCTATTAAAAAGCGTGAAGACCTCTACAAAATGGCAGAATCCAACCGTGCATTCTCGCACTATCGTTTCTAAGGAGGACTTGATACCCAATGGCTCATTTCCCTTTAGAAGATACTCGTAACTTTGGCATCATGGCTCACATCGATGCGGGTAAAACCACAACGACTGAGCGTATTTTGTACTACACCGGCAAGACTCACAAAATTGGTGAGGTTCATGACGGTGCAGCTACCATGGACTGGATGGTGCAGGAGCAGGAGCGCGGTGTAACTATTACCGCTGCAGCTACTACCTGTTTCTGGAAATATCCAGGTGGTGCTGAGAATGGCAAAGAGTATCGCTTCCAAATTATTGACACCCCAGGCCACGTTGACTTTACCGCTGAGGTAGAGCGTTCTTTGCGTGTTCTGGACGGTACTGTTGCAGTATTTGACGCTGTTGCAGGTGTACAGCCACAGTCTGAAACCGTTTGGCGTCAGGCTGAGCGTTACGGCGTACCTCGTATCGCATTTATTAATAAGTATGACCGCGTTGGCGCAGACTTCTTCCACGCTATTCAGACCATGCGTGATCGTCTTGGTGCTAATGCTGTTGCTGCTCAGCTTCCTATGGGTGCTGAGGATAACTTCTGGGGTATTGTAGACCTGGTAACCATGACTGCATGGGACTTCAAGGCTGATGATAAGGGTATGACGTATCCTGAGCCTATGGATGCAATCCCTGCTGAGTTTGCAGAAGATGCTGCTTTATATCGTCAGGAGCTTTTAGAAGCTGCTGCTGACTGCGATGATGACCTTATGGAAAAGGTTCTCATGGAGGAAGAGGTAAGCGTCGACGAGCTTAAAGCTGCACTCCGCAAGGGTGTTATCGCTTGCCAGATTAACCCTGTTTTTGTTGGTTCTGCTTACAAGAATAAGGGCGTTCAGGAACTCTTGGATGCCGTTGTTGATTACATGCCTTCTCCAGTAGACATTCCACCTATCACTGGTACCAACCCTGAGACCGGTGAAGAGGAAGAGCGTCCTGCTAATTTCAAGGCTCCTTTTGCTTCTTTGGCATTTAAGATCATGACTGATCCTTATGTTGGCAAATTAACCTATTTGCGTGTGTACTCCGGTACGCTTGACTCTGGTTCTTATGTTTTGAATGCTTCTAAGGACAAGAAAGAGCGCATCGGTCGTTTGCTCCAGATGCACTCTAATCAGCGTATTGATATTGATTCTTGCGGTGCTGGTGACATCGTTGCGGTTGTAGGTTTGAAAGATACCTCCACCGGTGACACATTGTGTGCAGAAGATGCACCAATCATCTTGGAGTCCATGGAGTTTGCTGAGCCTGTTATCGACATTGCTGTTGAGCCTAAGACTAAGGCTGAGCAGGACAAGATGAGCATCGCTCTCCAGAAGCTTGCTGAAGAAGATCCTACGTTCCGCGTATCTACCAACCAGGAGACTGGCCAAACCATTATTGCTGGTATGGGTGAGCTTCACTTGGAGATCATCGTTGATCGTTTGCTTCGTGAGTTTAAAGTTGAAGCTAACGTTGGTAAGCCACAAGTTGCTTATCGTGAGCGTCCTGGCAAAGAGGTTATGGGTGCAGAAGGCAAGTTTGTTCGCCAATCTGGTGGTCGTGGTCAGTATGGTCATGCGATCATCAATATGTACCCACAAGAGCCTGGTAAGGGCTACGAGTTCGAGAACAAGATTGTTGGCGGTGTTGTTCCTAAGGAATACATTCCTTCAATCGACAAGGGCATCCAGGAGGCTTTGAACTCCGGTGTATTGGCAGGTTATCCTGTTGAGGATGTTCGTGTTGAGCTCATTGATGGTTCTTATCACGATGTTGACTCTTCTGAGGCTGCGTTTAAGGTTGCTGGTTCTATGGCAATCAAGGACGCTTTAAAGAAATCTAACCCTGTTATCCTTGAGCCAGTTATGGCTGTCGAGATTGAAACTCCTGAAGAGTACACCGGTTTTGTAATGGGTGATATTCCTTCTCGTCGTGGCATGATTCAAGGTCAGGAGAAGCGTGGTAATGCTACCGTAATTAGCGCTAAAGTGCCGCTGAGCCAGATGTTTGGCTATGCAACTGACTTGCGTAGTGGTACTCAGGGTCGTGCAGTATATACCATGCAGTTCGATTCTTATGAGCAAGTGCCCAAGAGCGTGGCAGAAGAAATTATCAGCAAGGCTGGCGGTAATGCGTAAGTCTGAATTTCAGACTTACCTATCCGCTGCATAATGGAGGTTATTCAAAGTGGCTAAAGAGAATATCCGCATCCGCTTGAAGGGCTACGACCATGAGATCGTGGATCAATCCACCAAACTCATCGTTGATACTGCTCAAAAGACGGGCGCAAAGGTTTCTGGTCCTATTCCACTGCCTACTGAGCGCAACTTATACTGCGTCATCAAAGGCCCACATGTGAACAAGGACTCTCGTGAACAATTTGAGATGCGCACCCACAAGCGTCTGATCGACATCTTAGATCCAACTCCTTCTACGGTTGATTCTTTGATGCGTCTTGATCTTCCTGCTGGTGTTGACATCGAGATTAAGCTGTAGAGGAGTGATTGAGTAATGATTAACGCTATCTACGGTAAAAAAGTCGGTATGACTCAGCTTTTCGATGAGGATGGCAAGATTATTCCTGTTACCGTTATCGAAGCTGCTCCTAACAAGGTTTGCCAGATCAAAACCACCGAAACCGATGGTTATGAGGCAGTACAGCTTGGCTTTGGCACTATTAAGGAGAACAAAGTCAACAAGCCTATGGCAGGCCATTTTGCAAAGCTTGGCACTGAACCAGTACGTTATTTGCGTGAGGTTCGTGTAGAGGATGCTTCTGAGCACACAGTTGGTGAAGAAGTTACCGTTGCTGACTTTGCAGAGGTTGGCAAAGTTGATGTAACCGGTACCTCTAAAGGTAAAGGTTTTGCAGGTGTTATGCGTCGCTATAACTTTGGTGGCGGCCCAGGTGGACATGGTGCTCACTTCCATCGTGCACCAGGTTCAATTGGTCAGTGCGCTTATCCTTCTCGCGTTTTCAAGGGTTTGCGTCTCCCAGGACACATGGGTTGCGATACCATCACCACCAAGAATTTGGAAGTTGTTCGCGTTGACGAAGATATGAACCTTATCCTCATCAAGGGCGCTGTGCCAGGTGGCAAAAACGGCGTGGTTCGCATTCGTATGGCGTAATGCTTAATACGAAGGAGTAAATTAGATTATGGCAAGTATTGAAGTTAAAAACGCTGAGGGTGCCAAGGTCTCTGACATTGAGCTTACCGACGCTGTTTTTGGCGTCGAGCCTAACATGCATGCTATGCATGAGGTAGTACGTGCTCAACGTGCAGCTCGTCGCCAGGGTACTCACAACACCTTGACGCGTGGTCAGGTCCGCGGTGGCGGCAAGAAGCCTTGGCGTCAAAAGGGCACCGGCCGTGCTCGTCAGGGTACAATCCGTGCTCCACAATGGGCAGGCGGCGGTACCGTATTCGGTCCTCATCCTCGTTCTTATGCATTTAAGGTACCAAGCAAGGTAATCAAGCTCGCAATGCGTTCTGCTCTTTCTGCAAAACTTGCAGACAATGAGTTGGTTGTTGTAGAGAACTTTACCTTTGAAAAGCCTTCCACCAAGCAGGCTGCTCAGGCTTTGAAAGCACTCGGCTTAGACGGCAAGCGCATCACCCTTATCATCGGTGATGAGGATGTTAATACCTTCCTCTCTTTCCGCAATATTGAGGGTGTACGTATTATTACCGCTCAAGAGTCAAACACCTATGACTTTATCGACAATAAGGCTCTCGTCGTTACCGATGGTGCCCTCAAGCATATCCAGGAGGTGTTAGCATAATGAAGGATCCTCGCGAGGTAATCATTCGCCCTATCATTTCTGAGCACTCTTACGACATGATGGGTAGCAACACCTACACCTTTGAGGTAGCAAAGTCTGCTAATAAGGTTGAGATCGCTCAGGCTGTTGAGGCTATCTTTGGTGTTAAGGTTGTTAAAGTAAATACCTTGAATGTTAAAGCAAAGCCAAAGCGTATGCGCTATCAAGTAGGCAAGACCCGTACCTGGAAAAAGGCTATGGTGACTATTGCTGAAGGCGATACAATCGAGCTCTTTGCTTCATAAAGACGCTTCATAAAGATTGAGTTAGTTAACTTAGACTCATATATCTTTTGTTGTCCTCCCTTTCTTATTTGTGAGAAGGGGAGGATTTTTTATTGTGTGGGCGATGGGGTGATCGCATAAGCGTACAATGGTCTCACGTGATGCTGGTCTCACGTGATGCCCTACTAGCGACCAATAGATTGGGGTGGACAGTTATGCTGCAAGATATTGCTCCTCATGTCTATGATAATCAATACGACTCGCATGATCCTTATCCGCATGATCGCGTATTTATTGTGAGAGACAATGCGCTTTTAGTGCTTAATATTGCTGATGATTTTGCGGTGTGCCAGTCTCCAACTTTGTTGCCTTATCCGTCAGCTGCTGATGTGACTACAACGCTTGAAGCGCAGGGGATTAAGCCAGAGTACCAGTATCTTTTTAGTATTGATGAGGTGTCATACTATCTGCCCACCCGTGATGCGCTTATGATGAAGCGTATTGCCTCAATCATGGAGGCAGCTGATCTGGTGGTATATTCAAGCGCATCTGGATCTGGTAATGCTTGCAATGCTGTTGGTGTTGCAAGCAAGAATGCAGCTGATTATCTTCAAGATACAACACAAAGCCTTGAGCAGTCTTCTTGCATGCGATGGGTCCGTGCACCTGAGATTCATTCAACCGAGCATGGTGCAGAGTCCTTTGCAGGATTGATGGGCTTGCAGCTATGGAATTGGTATGACACGACACGTTTTTGTGGTCGTTGTGGTGAAGAGCTTATTCCTGATACGCTTGAGCGTATGATGCGCTGTCCTCGCTGCGGTAATTTGGTATATCCGCGCATTAATCCGGCAGTAATTGTGGGCGTTGTGGATCGAGAGCGCGATCGTGTTCTCGTCGCACGAGGAGTGGGGAGACCGCTTACTTCTCGTTCTCTTATAGCAGGGTTTGCTGAGAGTGGTGAAACCATCGAACAAACCGTGGTTCGTGAAGTTAAAGAAGAGGTTGGTCTCGATGTTGGCAACCTTGTGTTCTACAAGAGCCAACCATGGCCGCTCTCATCATCATTGCTTATGGGCTTTTTCTGCGATCTAGTAGGCTCTCCTGAAATTAGTCTCCAAGAGACTGAACTTGCATTTGCTGAATGGGTGTCGCGCGATGAGCTTCCCTTTGATGATACAAATTATTCTTTAACGCGTGAAATGATGGGTGTATTAAAGGCAAAAAAAGAAGCCTATCTATAAGAAAAGAGGCCCTTATAAAGAAGAGCCTCTTTTAAAGCAGTTGATTTTGTCGCGTTTTTTGTTGAAGGACTAAATAACCTTTTGAGCTTCAGCCTCTTCTGCTTTTTTAATCTCGTCAGCGAGTTTATGATCAATAATTTGATCGCCTTGTACAGGGAGTGCATCACGACCTGGATTGAAGGGGATGCCTGCTAAACGACGGTTGCGATAGTCGGCCGTTGCAGTAAAGAGTGCATCAGAAGAAGAATTGAGTGCAGTCTCACACGAGTCTTGTATAACGCCAATGATAAATCCGATTGCTACTACTTGCATTGAAATCTCGTTGGGGATACCAAACAGCGAGCATGCAAGTGGGATGAGTAAGAGTGATCCACCAGCAACACCAGATGCGCCACATGCGCTTACTGCGGCAAGAACGCACAAGATAAAAGCACTTGCAAAGTCAACTGAGATTCCCATAGTTGCACAGGTCGCCATAGTCATAACAGCAATGGTAACTGCAGCACCTGCCATGTTGATGGTTGCGCCCAAAGGAATGGAGACCGAGTAGACATCTTTGTCGATTCCCAAGCGACGGCACAGCTCTAAGTTAACAGGGATATTTGCTGCTGATGAGCGGGTAAAGAATGCGGTAATACCAGAATCTTTGAGCGCACGTAATACAAGCGGATAAGGATTTTTGCGTGTTCCCCAAAATACCAGAAGCGGATTGGTAACAAGAGCGATAAAGAGCATACAGCCGACAAGCACGAGTAATAAATGTCCGTACTCAATAAAGATATCCAAGCCGCTCTCTGAAATAGAGGTGTAGACCAGACCAAGAATGCCGTAAGGGGCACAAAGGATAACCCAGCGCACGATAACACTTACCGCATCAGATATATTGGTGAATACCGTCTTAGTATTGTTTGATGCAGCGGCGCGCAAGGCAACACCTAAGACGATAGCCCAAACCAAGATACCAATATAGTTAGCATTCATTAAGGCATCGATGGGGTTAGCAACAGCATTCATTAATACGGTGTTAAGAACTTCCCATACATTAGCGGGCGATGTGTTAGTAACTGCATCAGCTCCTGCGAGAGTCAACGTGGAAGGGAACAAGAAGCTTGCTCCTACTGCTACAAGACCTGCAATCAGGGTTGATACGACGTAGAGACCGATAACGGTACCCATAGCCCCTTTTTCGATTTTGGCAGTTGCAAGTGCTGAGATAACCAAAAAGAAAACAAGTACAGGAGCTACTGCTTTTAGCGCAGCAACAAATAACGTGCCTAAAAGGCTAATAAGCGTAATGTTTGGAATAATAAGGGCCAAAATTGCACCCACAACTAATCCAATTACAATTTGCTTGATAAGCGACAAGCTTGTCCAAGCTTTTACTATCTTCACAACAACTCCTCTTCATCAATTGTGTTGCATGATACGAACGTGGCCTAAGGAGTCAATCAGTCAGTAGACCATGTGGTATATAAACTCTTATTCTAGCGCAGTTTGCCAATGACGTGCTTTGATATAGCCTTATTGCTGGTCAAGTTCGTTAGCAAGCGCTGCAATTTCTGCGCGCGATTGCTCTGAGAGTGCCGCTTCAATGGTGACAGTTGTGTCGGTATAAGTGAGATCCTTAGCTGGCTCAAGAATACCTTTCATCACCCTTCCTGCAGCGGGCGACCAGGAACCGTTTTGAATAATGCCAACGCATCGCTTAGTAAAATTGCGCTCTACTAGTCGCTCAAGGAAATCACGCATAAGTGGGAAAACATCCATGTTGTATGTAGTTGAGGCAATAACAAGACGATCATACATAAATGCTGATGCAATTGCCTCAGTCATGTCACAACGTGATAGATCATATAGAGCAACTTCAATACCTTTATCTTGGAGGGTTTTTTCTAAAAGCTCAGCAGCAAGACGTGTGTTCCCATATATAGAAGTAAAGGCAATAGTCACACCCTTTTTCTCGGGTTCATATGATGACCACGTCTGGTAGTAGGGTATATAGGCGGCAGGATTGTCGAGTACAAAACCGTGAAGGGGATAAATTGCAGCAATGTCGAGCGGAGCAAGTTTTTTCAACAGTGCTTGGACGTTAGCACCAAAACGTGCCACGATCGCAAAGTAGTAGCGACGAGCTTCCGCAAGCCAATCACTCGGTTGAGCATTGGCTCCAAATTTGCCAAATGCATCAGCGCTAAAAAGTGCTCCTAACTCAGGAATAAAACTCATCATGACCTCAGGCCAGTGAACCATAGGTGCACTTATAAAGTGAAGATGATAGTGGCCTAGATCAAGTTCGCTACCATTGGTTACAACAATACGGCGGCCTTCATACCCATCGCCAAAATAACGCTTAGCCATATCAAAGGCCATTTTTGAAGAGACGATTACCGCATTAGGATAGCGTTCCATAAATTGCGCGATCGCCGCCGAGTGGTCAGGTTCCATATGATGGACGATGAGATAGTCAGGAGTGCGTCCGTCTAGTGCTTCATCAAGATTTGCAAACCATTGCTCGCGGTGGCCACGTTCCATTGTGTCCATGACAGCAATTTTGTCGTCAGTGATGACGTAAGAGTTATAGGCCATACCATGGGGAAGCGCGAATTGGGATTCAAACAAGGGTGCTTCAATGTCATCAACACCAATATAGGTAATAGGTTCTTGTGTTTTCATGGGTAGTCACTTCCTGTCATCGAGTATATGAGTTGTATTACATAAAAATTATTGCCGTCTCGTGGTGTTACTTAGTAGCTTGATATTACTTAGGAGTCTATTATCGCTTAGCTGTCTAATGTCACCTAGTAATCTAATATCGCTTAGTAATCTAATATCAGTAGTCTAATAAAAGATATATTGGCGATGAGTATATCGTGGTAGCATTGTTAACAGAAAGCTACTCTGATCTGTTCTCTGCCGTTCACAGGCAAAAAAGATAAATCTATTCTTGCATTACTCACTCTTTGGCCCTATACTTTTCGTTTGCGTCTGGTTATTGATGGATACACCCGGACGCGTGGAAACTCGGAGTCGTCGGAGACTTTCTCCCAAAAGTCTTCTTGGCGGTGATGGAGACCACATACATGAGTGGACAAAATGAAGCATGTTTTGTCCGTAGAAAGGAAAGTAATGGGAGTAAAGCAGTTCAAGCCCACCAGCCCAGGCAGGCGCTTTCAGACTGTTTCTGACTTTGCTGATATTACCAGCACTACGCCAGAAAAGTCTTTGCTCAAGCCACTGCCACAAAAAGCAGGTCGTAACAACAACGGCCGCATCACTACCCGTCATCAGGGTGGCGGTGTAAAGCGTCGTTATCGTGTTATTGACTTTAAGCGCAACAAGGATGGTATTCCTGCAAAGGTAGCTACCATCGAGTACGATCCTAATCGTTCTGCACGTATTGCGCTTTTGCACTATGTAGATGGCGAGAAGCGCTACATTTTGCAGCCTAAGGGCCTCAAAGTTGGCGAGACCATCGTTTCTGGTCCTGACGCTGACATTAAGCCAGGCAACGCATTGCCTCTGGCAAATATTCCTGTAGGTACTTTGATCCACGCTGTTGAGCTTCAGCCTGGCCGTGGCGCAGCACTTGCTCGTTCTGCAGGTACCTCAATTCAGTTGATGGGTAAAGAAGGAGATTATGCAATCCTTCGTATGCCATCTTCAGAAATGCGTCGTGTTTTAGTAACCTGCCGCGCAACCATCGGTGAAGTTGGCAACTCTGAGCATGGCAACATCAAGATTGGTAAAGCAGGCCGTAATCGCTGGAAGGGTATTCGCCCCAGTGTTCGTGGTACGGTTATGAACCCTGTTGATCACCCACATGGTGGTGGTGAAGGTAAGAATAAATCAGCAGGTCGTCATCCTGTTACCCCATGGGGTGTTCCTACCAAGGGTCATCGCACACGCAACCCCAAGAAGGCTTCAAGCCGTTTGATTATTCGTCGTCGCAAGAAGTAGCGCACGAGCGTTTTAGGAGATACATTGAGCAGAAGTTTGAAAAAAGGCCCCTATGTGGAGCCTCGCCTCTTAAGTCGCATCATTGCGATGAACGAATCAGGCGACAAGCAAGTTATCAAAACCTGGTCTCGTTCTTCCACCATCTTCCCAGAAATGGTTGGTCATACCATTGCTGTTTACGATGGTCGCAAGCACGTACCGGTATACATTTCTGAGTCCATGGTTGGCCACAAACTTGGTGAGTTCGCACCAACGCGTACTTTCCGTGGCCACGACAAGTAGGAGAGGGTGAAACATGGAAGCTAAAGCAGTAACCCGCTACGTACGTGTTTCTCCTCGTAAAGCACGTATTGTATTGGATCAAATCCGCGGCAAGAACGTGGTAAAAGCACAAGAGACTTTGGCATTTACTAATCGTGCTGTCGCAGAGATCATCGAAAAGACCCTGAATTCAGCAGTTGCTAATGCTGGTCAAAAGGGCATTACTAACCCAGAGAGCCTCTACGTTTCTGCATGCTATGCCGATGAGGGACCAACATTAAAGCGTTTTACTCCACGCGCAAAAGGTTCTGCATCTCGCATCCGTAAACGTACAAGCCACATTACGGTAATCGTATCTACCCGAGAGGAGGCATAGTAATGGGTCAGAAGGTAAACCCTACTGGTTTTCGCCTTGGCGTAACTGAAGACTGGCGCAGCCGTTGGTATTCAGACAAGGACTATGCAAAAAACCTTGAGAATGACTTGGCTATCCGCAAGTTCTTAAAAAAGCAATTGGCCCATGCCGCCGTTTCTCGTATTGAAATTGAGCGTGCTGGTGACAAGATCAAAGTTATCATCACCACTTCACGTCCTGGTGTCGTTATTGGTAAGAAGGGTGCAGAGGTTGATGCTTTGCGCAAGAAGCTTGCCACAATTGCTAACGGCCCGGTTTCCGTTGAGGTTATTGAGGTAAAGCGTCCTGAGTTGGATGCAAACCTTATTGCTCAGTCAATTGCTGAGCAATTGGAAAATCGTGTTGCTTTCCGTCGTGCTATGCGCAAAGCAGTTCAATCTGCACGCAAGTCTGGCGCTAAAGGCATCCGTATTCAGTGTTCAGGCCGTTTGGGTGGCGCTGAGATGAGCCGCCGTGAATGGTATCGTGAAGGTCGTGTGCCTCTGCACACGCTTCGTGCAAAGATCGACTACGGTTTCGCAACCGCTGCAACCACCATGGGTTCTATTGGTATCCAGGTATGGGTGTATCACGGTGAAGTACTTCCTGGACAAAAGGCTCCACAGCCTGCTTTGGAAGGCTCTTCTCGTCCAAACCGTTCCCGTCGCCGCAATAACGATAGGGAGGCTAAATAATGTTAGTACCTAAGCGCGTTAAGCACCGCAAGGTTCAACGTGGTTCTATGAAGGGTAACGCTAAGGGCGGTACCAAATTGAACTTTGGCTCATGGGGTATTCAGGCATGTGATCGTCATTGGATTACAAACCGCCAAATCGAGGCTGCTCGTATTGCAATGACTCGTCGCATGAACCGTACTGGTAACGTATGGATCACCATCTTCCCTGACAAGCCAATTACTCAAAAGCCTGCTGAAACTCGTATGGGTAAAGGTAAAGGTAACCCAGAGGGTTGGGTAGCAGTTGTAAAACCTGGCCGTATCATGTTTGAGATTGACGGCGTTGATGAAGAAACCGCTCGCGATGCATTGCGTCTTGCGATCAATAAATTGCCAATCAAGTGCAAGATCGTTAAGCGTGAAACGGAAGGGCAGGAATAAATGAAGGCAGCAGAAATCCGCGAACTCTCGGCTGAAGATCTGCAGTCGAAGCTTAAAGACGCACGTGCAGAGCTGTTTAATCTGCGCTTCCAAATGGCAACGGGCCAACTTGAAAATACCGCTCGTATTGCCCAGGTAAAGAAAGACATCGCTCGCATCCAGACTGAGATGCGTGCTCGTGAATTGAGCGCGTAGCCAAATCGCGACCTATGTAGAAAGGTAGAGAATATATGTCTGAAGAACGCAATTCTCGCAAGGTTCGCCAGGGTGTGGTTGTGAGTGCTGCTGGCGATAAGACTATCGTTGTGCAAATCCATGAGCGTAAACCTCATCCTGTTTACGGCAAAATGGTTAACAGCACCAAAAAGCTTCATGCTCACGATGAGAACAATGAAGCAGGCGTAGGCGATACCGTAACAATTATGGAAACCCGCCCCTTATCTAAGATGAAGCGTTGGCGCCTCTTAGACATCGTAGAGA
Source organism: uncultured bacterium (assembly GCA_905215035.1). Classification (GTDB taxonomy): domain Bacteria; phylum Actinomycetota; class Coriobacteriia; order Coriobacteriales; family Eggerthellaceae; genus Anaerotardibacter. The sequence goes on along the minus strand of CAJMOJ010000024.1, from coordinate 12,349 downwards.
AGGCTAAGTAAGTTCGATTGGGTTATTTCCATCGCTACGTAACTTAGTTTTAATTCGAAAGGTTTAGCAAAATGATTCAAATGCAGAGCATGCTCGCCGTTGCTGATAACTCCGGCGCACGCAAGGTGCAGTGCATCAAGGTCTTGGGTGGCTCTAAGCGCCGTTACGCTGGTCTTGGTGATGTCATCATTTGCAGCGTTAAAGAGGCCATGCCAAACGGCAACGTCAAAAAGGGCGATGTTGTACGCTGCGTAGTTGTGCGCGTTAAAAAGGAAGTTCGTCGCAACGATGGCAGCTATATTAAATTTGACCAAAACGCTGCTGTTTTGATTGACGCAAATGGCGCACCTCGTGGCACGCGTATTTTTGGCCCAGTTGCACGTGAGCTTCGCGACAAGAAGTACATGAAGATCGTGTCCCTGGCACCTGAGACGCTCTAAAGGAGAGATTCCATGTCAAGTATGAACATCAAAAAGGGCGATAAGGTAAAGGTTCTCGCTGGTAAAGCAAAAGGCGAAGAGGGTATTGTAATCGCTGCTCATCCTGCTGCACAGCGTGTAACCGTTGAGGGTATCAATATTGTCAAAAAAGCAATGCGTCCTACTCAAGACAACCCTCAGGGTGGCATTTCCCACGTAGAGGCACCAATTCACGTTTCTAACGTTATGGTGATTTGCCCCTCATGCAAGCAGCCTACCCGCGTTAATGTTAAGCGTGATGGCGGCAAAAAAGTTCGTGTTTGCAAGAAGTGTGGCGCGGATATTGATTAAGGCATAAAGACATCGTACGAGGGCTTGTTACGTGTGCGCTTTCTACAATCTAATCGAATCGGGCGATTAGATTGTTGGAAAGAAACACGGCAGCCCTTGCGATGTTTCTTTATCATATGACCCCTATTTGGATAGTAGGGGATGCCAGGTCGGTAATCTGGCATTTAATTCATCGTTTGAAAGGTATTGAGAAACAATGACCACTCCTCGTTTGAAAGAAAAGTATCAAAACGAAGTAGTAGCCAAGCTCAATGAAGAACTCGGTTGTGAGAACATCAATCAAGTTCCTCGCTTGGAGAAGATTGTAGTCAACATGGGTGTTGGTAAGGCAGCAGGTGATTCTAAGTTGCTTGATGGTGCTATTGCTGACATGCGTGCTATCACTGGCCAGCAGCCAATGATTACGCGTGCTAAGAAATCCATTGCTGGTTTCCATCTTCGTGAGGGTCAAGCTATTGGATGTAAGGTTACCCTTCGTGGTGATCGCATGTGGGAGTTCTTGGATCGTTTGATGAGCGTTGCTCTTCCTCGCGTTCGTGACTTCCGTGGTTTAAATCCAAACAGCTTTGACGGTCGTGGCAACTACACCATGGGTCTTACTGAGCAGTTGATCTTCCCTGAAATTGAATACGACAAGATTGACCGCACTCGTGGTATGGATATTACTTTTGTTACCACTTCCCCTACCAACGAAGGCGCCAAAGCACTTTTAGACGCTTTGGACTTCCCTTTCAAAAAATAGCAACTATACTCATTTGAGGTTAGTTATAAGAAAGAAGGATTTTGAATGGCTAAGAAATCGATGATCGCCAAAGCAAAGCGTGAACCGAAGTTCTCGACTCGCCACCACAATCGTTGTACTCGTTGTGGTCGTCCTCGTGCTTACTACCGTAAGTTTGGTCTGTGTCGTATTTGCCTTCGTGAGCTCGCTAACTCAGGCGAACTCCCCGGCGTGACCAAAGCATCCTGGTAGGAATTCGAGTTTAGAACTGTCACGTTTTGAGTGTCGAGAGTGAAGGCGTTTGCATTATGGGTGCAAGCGAACCAACTTATCGTCTCATCACGAACAAAGGAGAAAACAAACAATGAGCATGACTGATCCTATTGCAGATATGCTTACGCGCGTTCGTAACGCAAATTCTGCTGGCAAGCAGACGGTATCTATGCCGTCAAGCAAAAAGCTTGTCGAAATCGCACGCATCATGCGCGAAGAGGGCTACATCGCTGACTTTGTAGTAGAGGCAGCTTCCCCTCGCGATATTTTAGAGATCACCCTCAAGTATGGTGAGAAAAAAGACCGCACTATCCGCGGTATTAAGCGTATTTCTAAACCGGGTCTGCGTATTTATGCGGGCAAAGACGAGCTTCCTCGTGTTCTTGGTGGTTTAGGTACTGCAATTATTTCAACGAGCAAAGGCGTAATGACTGACCGTGACGCACGCAAGGCGGGCGTTGGCGGAGAAGTTATCGCCTATATCTGGTAAAGGAGGAATGAGATGTCTCGTATCGGTAAGATGCCAATCGCTATTCCTTCTGGTGTAGACGTTACCATCAATGGTGACACGGTTACCGTAAAGGGTAGCAAGGGTGAATTGACCCGTACCTTCTCTGATTTAATGACCATTAAAGAAGAAGACGGTCATGTAATTGTTGAGCGTCCTGATGATTCTCGTGAAGCAAAATCTCAGCATGGCTTAACTCGTACTTTGATCTCAAATATGATTGAAGGCGTATCCCAAGGCTTTTCTAAAAAGCTTGTATTAGTTGGCGTTGGCTATCGTGCTGCGCTTAAGGGCTCTGACCTTGAGCTTCAACTTGGTTATTCTCATCCTGTTATTGTGAAGGCTCCTGAAAACATCACGTTTGAGGTTCCTACCCAAACTGAGATTGTTGTTTCTGGTATTTCCAAAGAGCAGGTTGGACAGGTTGCAGCAAACATCCGTGCATGGCGCAAACCTGAACCTTACAAGGGCAAGGGTATTCGCTATGAGGGCGAGTACGTACGTCGTAAGCTTGGTAAGGCTGCTAAGTCTGAGTAAGACGCAAAGCTTGAATGATAGGATGTAACTCATGAAGAAACTTCAAAAGAAACAAGCCGGCTTGCGTCGCCGCCACGCTCGTGTTCGCGGTAAGATTTCAGGCACGGCAGAGCGTCCACGTCTGTGCATTACACGCTCTAACGCTAATATGTATGCTCAGGTAATTGATGATGTTACTGGCACAACCATTTGTGCAATTTCAACACTCGCTCCTGAGTTTAAAGCTACCAATCAGCATGGTTCTACCGTAGATGGTGCTGCTGCATTGGGTGCAATCATTGGAAAGAAAGCACAGGAAAAGGGTATCACTGAGGTTGTATTTGACCGTGGCGGTAACCTTTATCACGGTCGCATCAAAGCAGTTGCTGATGGTGCTCGTGAAGCAGGCCTGAAGTTCTAAGAGAGGGTTTGGCTATATGGCTCGTAAGCAAGAAAACCAGTCCAATGTTCCTGAACTTCAGGAGCGTGTGGTTTATATTAACCGCGTATCCAAAGTTGTTAAGGGCGGTCGTCGTTTTGCGTTAACTGCACTCGTCGTCGTCGGTGATGGCAATGGTCGCGTAGGTGTAGGCATGGGTAAATCTCAGGAAGTGCCCATCGCTATTAAAAAGGGTATCGAAGACGCAAAGAAGAATATGTTTACCGTTCCTCTGACTGAGGAGAAGACATTACCTCATGAGGTAATGGGCGTGTATGGCGCTGGTCGTGTTCTCTTAAAGCCTGCTACCCCTGGTACTGGCGTTATCGCTGGTGGTCCTGTTCGTGCAGTCCTTGAGTTGGCAGGCGTTACTGACGTTTTGACCAAATCTTTAGGTACTGATAATGCTATGAACATTGTTAAAGCAGCTGCAGAGGGTTTGAAAGAAATGCAGAGCCCTGAAGAAGTTGCTGCACGCCGCGGTATCTCTGTGGCTGAGATTTATGGTTGGAAGGAGAAGAACTAATGGCTGACGCTAAAAAGACTCTTCGCCTTACTCAAGTTAAGAGCCCTATTGGTTATAAGTATGACCAGTTGCGTACCTTAAAGGCACTTGGCTTAGGTAAAATCGGTCGTAGCGTGAATCAGGTTGATAATCCCTGTGTGCGCGGCATGATTTTTAAAGTAAAGCATTTGGTAGAAGTTGAGGAAATTTAATCCCTCAGATATCATAAGGCAATGAGATTTTGGCCCGAAGTTTGCTTCGGGCCTGATCCATGTATAGAAGAAGTTTATCGGCGGCGAGCTGCCGATGCCAGGCTGCTATCATAGAGTGCCTGGTCAAAAGCGAAAAGGAGTATGAAAACTAATGGAACTCAAAGATTTAACCCCTGCAGAAGGATCTACGCGCGATCGTAAGCGTAAGGGCCGTGGTCCTGCATCCGGTAATGGTAAAACTGCTGGACGTGGTCTTAATGGTCAAAAGTCTCGTGCAGGTGGCGGTAAAGGCGTAGGCTTTGAAGGTGGTCAGACTCCTTTAGCACGCCGTCTTCCTAAGCTCCCTGGTTTCCGTAATTTCAACCGTGTTGAGTATGTTCCTGTTAACGTAGGTCGTCTTGAGGCTAAGTTCAATGCTGGTGATGTTGTAGATACTCCTGCATTAGTTGCAGCTGGTATCGTAAAGCATGAGACCGATCTTGTTAAAGTTTTGGGCGACGGTGAACTCACCAAGGCCTTAACCGTTAAAGTTGATAAAGTCTCTGCTTCTGCTCAGGCAAAAATTGAGGCAGCGGGCGGAAAGGTTGAGCAGCCTTGCTAAGTTCGATCGTACAAGCATTTAAAGTACCTGATTTAAGGAAAAAGATTCTCTTTACTTTGGGTATTTTGGTGCTTTACCGTTTTGGTTCTTACATTCCTGTTCCTGGTATTCCATTCCAGGCATTTGCTGATGCATTTGCTAATAACTCTGAGATGGGCGTATCTATGGTTATGCTCGACTTGTTCTCAGGTGGTGCACTTGCAAACTTCTCAGTATTTGCTCTTGGTATCATGCCCTACATCACCGCATCTATTATTATGCAGTTGATGCAAGGTGTTATTCCTGCTGTGGGACGCTGGGCTCGTGAGGGTGAGACTGGTAAGCGCCGTATTACTCAGGTAACTCGTTATTTAACCTTAGGTCTTGCACTTATTAATGCTATTGGCTATTTATTGTTATTCCAGTCAAGTGCTTATGGCGTTGTCTTTAACGACGCTATGCCGCTTTGGTTTACTGACATCTTAGTAGTCTTTACGCTGGTTGTTGGTGCTGGTCTTATCATGTGGATGGGTGAGCTGATTACCCAGCGCGGTGTTGGTAACGGTATGTCTTTGATTATCTTCACCTCTATCGTTGCTGGTGTTCCTGGAGCTGTATTTAGTTCAGTAACAACTACGGCAGATACTGGTATGGGTATTGCAATTACCATACTTATCTTTGTTGTAGTTCTCCTTTGTATCCCTGCCATTATCTTTGTTGAGCGTGCACAACGTCGTATTCCTGTATCATACGCAAAACGTGTACAGGGTCGTCGTATGATGGGTGGTCAATCTTCCTATTTGCCAATTAAGATTAATGCTGCTGGCGTTATTCCCATCATCTTTGCTTCCTGTTTGATTTATTTCCCTGCGCAGTTGGCAGCGATCTTTAATGTAGGTTGGTTAACTGCCGCGGCTAACTTCATGTCAACAGGTTGGCTTAACTGGATTTTAACTGCAGTATTTATCGTATTCTTTGCTTACTTCTATACCTCATTGGTCTTCAATCCAGAAGAAACAGCAGAGAATTTGCAGCGTCAAGGTGGCTTTATTCCTGGAGTTCGTCCTGGAAGCGCTACCGTGCAATATATTAAAGATGTTCTCCATCGTGTAACGTTGCCGGGAGCAATCTTTATTGCTTGTATTGCTGTCATCCCATCGATCTTCTTCTATTTCACGGGTAATCAGCTGATCCAAGCATTTGGCGGTACGTCTATCCTTATCATGATTGGCGTAGCTCTTGATACCATGAACAAGGTTGAATCGCAGTTGAAGATGTACAACTACGATGGCTTCTTTAAGTAGTCCTTGTTTGGTGTGAAAGGAAACTAATGAACATTGTATTATTAGGTGCCCCTGGTGCAGGCAAGGGCACACAGGCTGCAAAGCTTGTTGAAAAATATCATATGGCTCATATCTCTACGGGTGATATTTTACGCGCAGCAGTAAAGAATCAGACTGAGCTTGGCTTAGAAGCAAAGAAGTATATGGATGCTGGCGATCTTGTACCTGATGAATTGGTAATCGGTCTTGTTAAAGAGCGTCTTCAGGATGAAGATACCAAGGCAGGATTTATTCTTGATGGCTTCCCTCGCACTTCTATGCAGGCAGTTGCTCTTGATTCTGAACTTGCAGAGCTTAATCGTCCTCTTGATGCCGCAGTGCTTGTTGACGTTGATAAAGAAGTCATTATTAAACGCTTGACTTCTCGTCGCATGTGCCGTGATTGCGGTTATATCGGTACTGATAAGGATTCTGTTTGCCCTAAATGTGGTGGCGAGATGTATCAGCGTGATGATGATAACGAAGCAACGGTGCGTAATCGTTTGGATGTTTACGAGTCATCGACAGCGCCTCTTATTGACTACTATCGCGGTTGCGACTTATTAGTGACTATTGATGGTGACCAGGATCCTGAAGTTGTTTTTGACGAGGTTCAAAAAGCTCTTAAACTTGCATAGTCTACTCAACGTGTTACAACGCAATTGATGCAATCTGATAGTGCGTATCTCTCAAACTAGAGAGATACGCATTTTTTTGTTGTACAATGCTTGCCATGACTTCTAAACAACATAGTCTTGAATCTCTCACTGAGCAGGGGGTTGCTTTATTGAAAGCTCATCGCTCATCAGTGCTCTATGGCCTGCGTGTTGTTGCAAGTGTCCTTTTAATTGCTACATGTTTAGAGATCTTTGTTTTTAACTTTAATTTTTTCCGCTCTGCTGGTTATGAACCGCTTAATTTAGAGGATCGTCTTGAGCTTATCCAAACCGATGATGAAGAGCATTATCGGATTACCGCTCAACATAACGTTATTGAATTCCATGATCTCAATAAGCCACTCGAAGACATTTATATTGATTTTGATCATCGTCAACCAGCACAAACAATCCCCGTGCGTATTTACTTTACCGATGCGGCTCATGAGACGTATTTTTATTCAACCGAATACACTGAAGGTGTTCCTGAAACACTTGTAGCCACCAATAATCTTGATAGTCAATTTATCTATCTTCGATCTACTGGTATTGTTGATGACTTAAAAATCGAATTTGGTGATGAGGATACGTCTTATCCCATCCTTCTCAACACTATTATTATTAACGCAAACCAGCCATTTGCTTTCAATTCGGGCCGCTTCTGGGGTGTCGCCGCTATTTTATTGCTGGTATGGATATTTAGACCTCACTCTTCTATCTATCGTTGCTATCTTTCGGCGCATCCTCGTAAAACCAAGGTGGCAATTGTTGCTGTTACTGCGAGTGAGGTTGTTCTTATATCAAGTTACCTGTTCTTTGGATCTAATCTTGTTGGAGTGGCAACGCCAAATTATAATTCGGGATCTTGGGATGGTACTGGACCTATCACGGTGTATGAAGTCGGTGGCGAGAATGCGCAACAATACGCTGAACTAGCTCGTTCGATGGCACGGGGACAATTAAGTCTTGAAGAAGAGCCGCCTCAGTGGCTTGTTGAGATGGATAACCCTTACGATAAAGGTGCACGCGACGAGTTGCAAAAGCAAACAGGGCAGGAGTATCTGTTTGATGTTGCGTTTTATGATGGGAAATACTATGTGTATTTCGGTGTTGTGCCTGTACTGCTTTTCTATTTGCCCTTCTTTTTATTAACTGGAGCTAATTTTCCTACAGCCATTGGTGTATGGTTTTGTCTCATTGCCTTTGTTTTGGGTTGCACAGCACTGCTTGATCGATTTGCGCGTTATCACTTTAGGCAGGTAAGTTTAGGTTTATTCTTGCTGTTGCAAGTTCCCTTAATTATGTGTTCTGGAATTTTGTACCTTGCGAAATTCCCAACGTTTTATTCTCTTCCCATTGCTTTAGCACTTGCCTTTACTGTTTGGGGGCTTTATTGCTGGATGCGCGGACGTGCATCTGAAACGGCATACGGATGGTATTTGGCGGGATCTCTTTGTATGGCTTTGGTTGCAGGCTGCCGTCCTCAATTGCTTGTCTTTAGTCTTCTTGCATTTCCGCTGTTTTGGCGGAAATTTATAACAGAAAAACACATTGCAACTTCTAAGGGTATTAAAGAATTTATTTGTCTTATTGCTCCCTATGCTGTCGTAGCGGCAGGTATCATGCTTTACAACAAGGCGCGTTTTGGATCGGTTACTGATTTTGGAGCGAATTACAATCTCACGGTAAATGATATGACGCAGCGCGGTATGAATTCTGGTCGATTTGCTCCTGCCTTATTTGCTTACTTTTTGCAAACACCAACAACTACGGCGGTTTTTCCTTGGATTCAGCCTGCAACATTTGAGACAACCTATATGGGGCAAACCATCAGAGAAGTTACATTTGGAGGCATTCTCGCGTGCCTACCTATTCTTTGGGTGCTTGCGTTTACGCGCAGAATTTTGTCCTATCGCATAAAAGCACGTTCTACTAATACCATTACGGGCGTTGTCGTTATCATGCTTCTTTCCGGGTTGTTGGTAGGGCTACTTGATGCTCAAATGGCGGGTATCCTGCAGCGTTACTATGCTGATTTTAGTCTTTTGTTCTTAACCCCTGCAATTCTTCTGTGCTTTATTGCAAATGAAGCCTTTAAGCCTGATGAGACTATTTCTAAGGTTTTTATACGAGTGCTGCTTGTGCTCGTAACTCTCTCCATTCTTTATTCGACTCTTTTGTGCTTTGTTCCTGAAACAGGTTGGGTGTCTGATATCTATCCATGGGCCTACCAAGACATTGTTGAGATGGTGCAATTCTGGACCTAAGCGGTAAGCTCTGTTCCTTTCACCGATAACAACTAAAGGCATACGTTCTGCACCAAATGATAAGGTTGTGCGCTGATAAAATAGGCAGTGCTTATTACCAAAAGCAGACCTTATCGAGAGGAGAGGTATGTCACAGTTGACCGAAATCCGTTGGCACGCACGAGCTGGCCAAGGTGCGGTTACGGCAGCAAAGCTTGTTGCAGATACAGCACTTCTGCAAGGAAACTTCATTCAGGCAATGCCTGAATATGGTCCCGAGCGTACTGGTGCACCGCTAAAAGCATTTACTCGCGTTTCAAGCGAGCCTATTGAGGTTCACAATAATATTTTGAATCCTGATATTGTTATTGTCATGGATGATACGCTGCTTGAAACTATTGATGTCATGGAAGGCATCAAAGAAGATGGCGTAATTATTTTCAATACCAATATGACACCTGCAGAGGCACGTGCTGCAGTTAATGCTCCTGAATCAATTAAGGTAGCTTGTGTTGATGCAACAGGAATTGCTCTTGCAACTATCAAAAAGGACATGCCTAATACCCCTATCGTGGGTGCTCTCGCCAAAGTAACAGGATTGTTCCCTGCTGATCTTGTTAAAGAGCGTTTGGTTATTACCTTTGGCAAGAAATTTAGCCAGGAAATGATTGACGCCAACCTGGAAAGTGTTGATCGCGCATTTCAGGAGGTGCAGGAGTAATGATGCAATTCAAGAATGATAAAGAGAATTATGACAACTGGACTCATGGTGATTTCCCAGAGGGTTTAGTATGTCCTGAAGGCGGCAACTCTGTGGAGTACCATACGGGCGGATGGCGCTCTATGCGTCCTATTTGGGATTCAGAGAAATGCACCAACTGCATGCTTTGCTGGGTTTATTGTCCTGATGCTTCTATTGAGGTTAAAGATCGCGAGATGACCGGTATCGATCTTCTTCACTGCAAGGGTTGCGGTGTTTGCGTTAATGAATGCAAGTTTGGTGCTTTGACCTTAATTCCTGAAGCTGAAGCAATTGCTAAGGAAGGGGAGTAACCATGGCTGATAAGAAAATGTTTTCCGCAACAGGCAACCAGATGGTTGCAGATGCTATGCGCCAGATCAATCCTGACGTAATGGCTGCTTATCCAATTACTCCTCAGACCACCATTGTTGAGGCATATGCTAAGTTTGTTGCTGATGGTAAGGTAACTACCGAGTACGTACCTGTTGAGTCCGAGCATTCAGCACTTTCTGCATGTATTGGTGCTTCAGCAGCGGGTGCTCGTGTAGCGACAGCAACCTCATCGCAAGGTCTTGCTTATATGTATGAGGAACTTCATATTGCTTCAGGCATGCGTTTGCCTATCGTTATGGCTAATGCAAACCGTGCAATTTCTGCTCCTATCAACATCCACTGCGATCATTCCGACATCATGGGTGCTCGTGATGCTGGTTGGATTATGATGTTTGCTGAGACTGCTCAAGAAGCATATGACAATACTATTATTGCTTTTAAAGCGGGTGAAGATGAAAATGTTCACTTACCTGTTCTTACTACGCTTGATGGTTTTGTTACCACACATGCAATGGATTGCTGCGTTCTTGAGGATGATCAGGTTGTAAAGGACTATGTTGGTGAGTATAAGCCACTTTATCCTTTGCTTGATACTGACAATCCTGTATCTCATGGTATGTTTGCAACCTTGGGCGATACCTATATGAAGGATAAGTACAACCAGCGTGAGGCTCTTGAAAACGCTCATGATGCTTTGCTCAAATATGGCAAAGAGTGGGAGGCTATTACTGGTCGTCCATTCGATTTGGTTGATGCATGGGGATGCGAAGATGCTGACTACATCGTTGTAGTCCTTGGTTCTTGTGCTGGCAACGCTCGTTTTCAGGCACGTAAGCTTCGTGAGCAGGGTATGAAATGCGGTGTTGTTCGTCCTCGTATTTTCCGTCCTTTCCCAGCTAAGGAAGTTGCTGAGGCTTGCAAGGGTGCAAAGGCAATTGCTGTTTTGGACCGTTCTGATTCATTTGGTTCACCTCATGCTCCTCTTGCGCTTGAAGTTACCAGCGCATTGTATGATGCTGGTTTGGCTATTCCAGTAAATGATTACGTCGTCGGTTTGGGTGGCGCTGACATCACTCTTGATCAAATGAACGAGGTTTATATGAATCTTAAAGCTCGTGCTGAGGGTGCTGACAACGGTAGCTTGACCTATCTTGGCGTAGAAGAATAACAAGGGGGCTCACACAATGGCTAACATTAAAGAACTTTCTGATCGCCCCGAGGCATTAGTTCCCGGTCATCGTCTTTGTGGTGGCTGCGGTGCTTCTATTGCAGTGCGTCAGGTACTGATGGGTGCAAATGACTATCCTGTTGTTTGCGGTAGCGCTACTGGCTGTTTGGAAGTTTCTACCACCATCTATCCTTATACGTCTTGGGACGTTCCTTTTATTCACAATGCTTTTGCTAATGCTGGCGCAACGGTTTCTGGTGTTGAGGCAGCATTCAAAGGTCTTCAGCGTGCAGGCAAGATTCCTGCAGACAAGAAAGTAAAGTTTATTGCTTTCGGTGGTGACGGTGGTACCTACGATATTGGCTTGCAGTCACTTTCTGGTGCTATGGAGCGCGGTCATGACATGGTGTATGTTTGCTATGACAATGGTGCATACATGAACACAGGTATTCAGCGTTCGTCTGCTACCCCTAAGGGTGCTTGGGCAACTACTTCTGAGGTTGGTAAGGTTGAACAGGGCAAGCCACAAATCCGTAAGGATTTGACTTCTATCATGGCTGCTCATGGTATTCCTTACGTAGCTCAGGCTTCAGTTGGACACTGGCGTGACTTGGTTAACAAAGCTGAGAAGGCAATTGCTGTTGACGGTCCTGCGTTCTTGAATATTATGGCTCCATGCCCACGCGGTTGGCGTATTGGTTCTGACCAGACTACTGAGATTTGCCGTTTGGTTGTTGATTCTAAGTTCTGGCCACTCTTCGAGGTGGAGAATGGTGTTTGGAAACTCACTCCTGTTCGCGAGAAGAACCTCATTCCTGTTGCTGATTTCTTGAAGCCACAAGGTCGCTTCAAGCATCTCTTTAAGCCAGGCAACGAGCATATTATTGAAGAGATTCAGGCAGATGTTGATAATTACTGGAAGTATCTTGAAGGCCGCGTAGCTGGTTCTCAGGATCTTACTTCTCCTATCGAGTAAATCAAACTCTCATTTGATCTCGTATAAGGTTTTGATGCCTCCTTGCGGTAGCGCAGGGAGGCATTTTTTATAGCGTTGTTTTTAAGGTTGGTGGGGTAATGCCCTTCACGAGCTTAGGGGTGTGGGTTCTAATCTCACAGTTCCTTTGCGAGCTTAGGGCTGCAGTTTTTTGAGCGACATCAATAAACCAATTTTGAACCAGAAAAGCTATTTTGGACATTTTTTCAACCTACGACACTTTTAATACCGATGGGCTATATTGTGATGTTGTTAAGCCAAGTACAAGTAAGAATTATCGGTAATAACAATAATATTGCCATTCATGCATAAAAATAATTGCGCTTGTGACAAAAAGATGCCATTATGAATTCAACTGTTTATT
>CAJMOJ010000023.1 GCA_905215035.1 uncultured bacterium | reverse complement strand
GGGTATGGTCGTTATTGGCTGTATACCTGCGGCAATTGTTGGTTTTCTTTTTGACGATTGGGTTAATGAGCATTTTTATAACGCTTATACCGTTGCAACAATGTTGATTGTGTATGGCATTATTTTTATCGTACTCGAACGACACAATAGAAAAAAGAGCAGCGTATCGTGGCTGAAATGAAGCCAGTGGAAGGTAAACACGTACGCCGTAGTAATGAAGAGGAGATTTCTCCGCAAGAAGTAGAAGATGAGATGTTTGCTATCACCTCGGTCGATGAAATTGATGCTAAGACCGCGCTTAAGATAGGCTGCTTTCAAGTACTTGCGATTATCCCTGGTACAAGTCGTTCAGGCGCGACCATCATTGGCGGTATGCTTTGCGGTTGTTCTCGTACGGCAGCAGCAGAGTATACTTTTTTTCTCGCTATTCCTATTATGTTTGGATGGGGATTTGTCAAAGCGGTTAAGTTCTTGGCTGCTGGCTTGGTTATGACTCAAACGGAAATTGTTGTGCTTATTGTTGGCATTGTCTCGGCCTTCATTATGAGTGTAATTTCTATTAGATTTTTGATGGGATACATTAAAAAGAATGACTTTTCTGCGTTTGGTGTCTACCGTATTATCGTCGGTCTTATTGTGTTGTGCTATTTCGGCGTAAGGATGTTTGTCTTATAGCTAGTTGTCCTTTTTGAGGTATTCGAGCGCTTCAAGTTCGCTGAGTTTTTCTTCAAGTCGTTCGTTGGTGGCATCAATGTGTTTAATACGAGCAGTCGAATCGGGGGTAACCCAGGTTTCTGGCTGAGGATCAGAGAGTAGATCGTCGTGTAAGCGTCTTGGATCAAGAAGCATTACGGTATGCTCGGCATCCATTGCGAATTTGTAGTTGAGTGATAAAACTCTATCAACGTCTTGTTTGAGACGCTTGATTTGTTCAACAGATTTAGATTTTCCAGGACGCGACTCCCACTTAGCTTCTTTTGTTCCGAGGTGGCTAGCCAAGTCTTCCATAAAGCCAGATGACATGTGCATGTAATAAAGCAATTGGACCGTGCGCCACAAATTTACTTGTCCATGCTTAAGGCCAAAATGAATTTGCGTAATAAGACGGCGATCAATACGTTCGAGCTCAGCAATTTTTGCACGGAGGGTAGCCGATCGTTGTGTTTGCATAAAAATGAAAATAACCATGACTACGCACATGGCTGCAATAATAACCAACGTCAAGCGCACAAAGACAGTAGTAGAGAGGGCAGCATCAACTGAATAGAGTGCAGTAAGCGCCATTTGGGTACCCGCAGTAATTGAGGCAATAGGGGTGATGTTCATCACAATAACAAGATAGCCAAGCGTAACCACGAGGGGCATGAGATAATCGGCAGGAATGATGCGTATAAAAAGAGCAAAGAGCGCGATGCCTATCAAAGTTCCAATAACATTATTAATGGTAGATTTAAGTGTTTCGTCGTTGTAGGTATTAAGGATAGTAAATGCCACAATAGGAATCCAGATACCGTATTGGATATCAATCATGTTGGTCACGACGACATCTACGGCTGCTGCGAGTGAAACAATAGTGGCAAGTTGAAGTGCAAAACGAGTCTGAGTGTTTTGCAAATTGGCGTTATCGCGCAAAAACATAAAGCGGTATTTAATTGATTTAATAAAAGGTGTTGACTCGTCGCGCGAAAGACGTGTGTCGCGTAGGGTGCGCAACATAGCTTCCAAAACGCCATTCCACGACTCGCGGTGACAGACATTGGCAAAGGTGTGGTTTTCAATAAAGGTTTCTAACGTGGCGGCCATCTGTGAAACCTTTACGATGCGCCCTGTTGCGTAATCGGCAAAGATATCAGCAAGATCAGTGAAGTATTGTTGATCTTCTGGAGTGATGGCATGAGGGTCTTTGGATGCAGCGTGAATCATATCTGCAATTTGTTCACAACAAAGAAGAAGAGCAAAGGTGTAGCATTGGCGTCCAGAAAGAAGGCCGCGCTGTCTAAACACAGTTCCATACTCAACCTGCGCGTATTCCTGTGCGATTCGATAGGTTTGTTTGGGTTTAATTTTGCGTTGGAGCACTGATGGGTCAGGCAGTTCGGCAACGCAATCAGCATCAGCAATGTGGGTAAAACGCGCATCTGCTACTTCTGAAAAACCAGCAGTTTTTTGAACTTCTGCAACCGATACTGCTCCTAATTCGGCAAGCACAATAAGTTGCTGAGATACATCCTCGAATGCCTTTCTTACGTATTCGCGATCGCGGGCGAATACGTTGAGTTTGCCTGTCTTAATAAGAATTGCTCGCATGGTGTAAATAAAGCCAGTCGTACACGCTATTGAAAGCAGTGTTGCAATAAGGCGGGCTGGAATTTCAGGTATGGATACGGGATAGATAAGGAGTAAGAGATAACCCATGCCAAGCCAATAAAAATTTCGTGGCAAGTAATCGTCAGATTGTGTAAGCGTGATTAAAAAGAGATAGAAAAAAGTAACTCCGACAAAGAGTATGTCGTGAAGTCCTGCAATTGTTGCGCTGAGCGCCATAACGATGAACCAGCCTACGCGACGCGCGTAGTTGAAAAAGGAGAGTCCTGGTTCTTCAATGATGGTGCGAGCAAAGAAGAGAAATATAATACCGAGCAACGCATCGGCCACGCCAAAAAAATAAAAAATGACAAAGAAGAGACCTACAAAAAAGACGAGATAAGGGAGTGCCTCTATAAGTTTATGCCAAAGTTCGCTGGCTTTATTCTTAGGTTCTGATATGTTTGGTACTTTCTGCATGGTAGCTATTAGTGTAGCGTGTTAGTGCGTATCTTTGATGGAGGCAGGCTTTCGAATCTTACAATTCTGTAAGAAAGTCTTTTTTGGCTTACATGCTAGACTTGAGAAGATGCAAAAGAGCCCTGTCGCGATGCTAGATAGGAGAGTGAAGGTGCCTAGTATGCATGTTTTGCTTGTTGAAGATGATCCCGCCATTATTGCAACACTCTCAGAGCTTCTTGTACAAGAAGGATATCGTGTGGAGGCTTGTTCTACACAAAATGAGGCAATTGCACTTTTAGAGAATAGACGGTTTGATTTAGTGCTTCTTGACGTTACGCTTTCGCAGGGTAATGGATTTGCGGTATGCAGTGCTGCACGAAAACTGCATCCTGATTTACCTCTCATCTTTCTTACGGCATCTGATGATGAATATTCAACGGTCGCTGGTCTTGATATGGGCGCCGTCGATTATATTGCAAAGCCTTTTCGAGCACGTGAACTTCTGAGTCGTATGCGTGGAGCCCTACGACGTACTAAAAATAGAGAAGAGACGCTCTCGATTGGCTCATTGACCCTTGATCCCTCAAGTGCACAGCTTAGCAAGGCGGGTCAAGAAATTATTCTTTCCGCGCTTGAATATAAATTGCTTCTTTATTTGTTTCAGAACAAAGATCGGCTTGTGACGCGAGAGAACTTGCGTGATGCAATTTGGGATAGCGCCGGAGAATATGTTTCGGATAATGCAATCAATGTATATATGAGACGTTTGCGTGAAAAAATAGAAGACGATCCAGCCAATCCTCGCATTATTGTTACGGTACGCGGCTTAGGTTACAAAGTAGGTGAGTGACCATGGGAAGTGTTGCGCGGGTAAGTAAGCAATGTGTAATGCTGGTGCTTTTAGAGGGATTGCTGGGGGTGATACTGAGTTTTTTGGTGGATGAACAGCTCTTGTATGGTGTTATAGGTGCTAGCGTAGTTGCGCTTATATTCTTTTTGGCAGTGAGTTATATCCGTCATAAAGAAATACTACATCTTTCGTCGGAAATCGACGAGGTGCTTCATGGGTCTCGCCAGGTAAAGTTTAGCCATTGTAAGGAAGGCGATGTGGCTATCTTGGAAAATGAGCTTTCCAAGATGGTGGCGCGTCTTTCACATACACGCAATCTTGTTACGCAGGAGAAAAATGCACTTGCCGATGCGCTTGCAGACATATCGCACCAAATTAGAACTCCCTTAACCTCAATTGGATTGATGTTGCCACTTATTGAACGCGCCCAAGAGGAACACGAGCGCAAACGAATGGTGCGGGATTTAGAGATCATGCTTGACCGTGTGTTTTGGCTTGTTTCGACTTTGCTTAAACTTGCTAAAGTTGATGCAGGTGCGATGCGCATTGAGCGTAAGACCGTTATGGTGACTGATATGCTTGAGCGCGCTATTGCTCCGCTTACCATTAACTTAGATTTGCACAACATTGCTCTGCAAACTCAGCTTGATGATGATGCGACGTTTGAAGGTGATGAGTTGTGGAGTGCAGAAGCGGTTGAAAACATTATTAAAAACTGCATTGAGCACACCCCTGAGGGTGGCCGCATTACATTGCGAACAACAACTGATGCTATATCTACGCATATTGTGATTGAAGATAGTGGCTCTGGGATTGCGCCTGAAGATCTTCCTCATATTTTTGATCGGTTTTATCGTGGTGGTTCGCCTGAAGGGAATAGTCACGAACTGCATGGTCATGAACTATATGGTCCTCAAGGGTTTGGTGTGGGCTTAGCGCTTGCTCATGCGCTTATTGGGGCTCAAGGAGCAAGCCTTCAAGCACACAATACTGCAAAAGGGGCATGTTTTGAGATTATTTACCCCAAGTTTGTGGTGTAGTTTGTTGCATCTGAATTTATTGCATCTGAATACAACATTACAAATCTGTAAGCTGCGCTCAATATGGTAATAACGTGAGTGCATCAGACTGAGACACAAAGATAAGGACTTTTGTTCTGGTCCTTATATATTGTTGAGTGAGAGGATGTAGCTATGGCCATGATTGAAATTGACCATTTAAGCAAGATCTATGGAACAGGATCAAATGCTACGCGCGCTTTACATGATGTGTCTTTCACCATTGATGAGGGCGAATTTGTTGCTATTGTTGGATCAAGCGGATCGGGTAAGTCAACCTTATTGCACCTTATGGGTGGCGTTGATAAACCAACATCAGGTCGCGTACTGCTTAATGGTATTGATGTATATTCACGCAGCGAGGAAGAACTTGCTGTATTTAGACGCAGAGAAGTTGGTTTGGTATATCAGTTTTATAATCTTGTCCCGGTGCTAACCACGGTTGAAAACATGACGCTTCCTGTTGCTCTTGATGGGCGTGAGATTAACCAGAAGCGTTTGGCAATGTTACTCAAGAAGTTAGGGCTTGAAGGAAAAGAACAAGCGCTTCCTAACCAGCTTTCAGGCGGTCAGCAACAAAGGGTGGCTATTGGACGCGCACTCATGAATGCGCCTGCAGTGGTACTTGCTGATGAACCAACGGGAAATCTCGACAGCGTTAACTCGCGTGAAATCATGGAACTCCTCAGAGAGTCAAATAAAGATTACGAACAAACCTTAGTGGTTATCACACACGATGAAAACATTGCACTTGCCGCTGATCGCATTATTGCAATTGAAGATGGGCGTATTGTGCGGGATGAAAGGGTGAGATAATGAGCGCTATCGGCCGTTTTACGGTGCGCTCTTTGTTTCATAATAAGGTTCGTACCGCTGTAACTATATTGGGAGTTGCGTTAGCTGCAGCGCTACTCACTGCAGTGATGACGTCATTCTCATCGCTTACCAATTATTTAGCGCAAGAAGAAAAGGCTACCTCGGGTAATTGGACTGCTCAAATTAACACGGGCGATGAGGTGCTTTCTACTGATCAAGCGATCCAGACAGCACAGGATGCGCCAGAAGTAAAAAATTGGGCTGTTGTCTATGATGCGGGATTTGCGCAAGATCCCCAAGATGACACGAGTGGCTATGGACATGATTTATGCTTGAGGGCGATGGGTGGAGCGTATCAAGAGACGTGTGGAGTTGCTCCGTCAGAAGGAACATTACCCACGTCAGAAACTGAAATCATGCTTCCGTGGACTTGGAAGAATACCAAAGGGTATGCAGTGGGTGATACAATCACCCTTCTTGTAGGAGAGCGTCAAGTTGTTTCTGTTCCTCTTGATCCAGGATTTGGTGATGCGGATGACATGGATGATGCTTATGGAGATGATAACCCTTCGTGGGTGGTTGGTGATTACTTAAATTCGAATACACCAATTGTTGATGATGCTGGTGCTGGCATAGGGGAACAGCTCGTTAATACACGATCAGTTACCTTTACCATTACTGGATTTTATGATGTGTTTAACTCGAGTTTGATGACAGGCTATGGTGTTCTTGCTGGCGTTGTTGGAAAAAGCGGTTTGGAATTACATAATCCCTATGCTGCACTGTATCTTTCCATCCCTGATGTTTCGACGCTTGTTGAGCTTAATGATGTGGTTCATGAACTCTATCCTCAGCCCGATATCGAGACGGATTATCATACTTCGCTTTTGCGTTATGAGTTTGTTGACACCGGCGGCGCGGTTTGGGATGTGTTTGAATCAATCGTTATTTTGCTTGCCATTATTATTGCGGTGGCCTGTATATCTCTTATTTACAATGCGTTTGCCATTTCGGTCGCTGAGCGTTCACGTCAATTTGGGTTACTTGCTTCAATTGGCGCCTCAAAAAGGCAACTGCGGTTTTCTATTTGGCTTGAGGCGTTGATTGTTGCAGTAATTGGCATCCCCTTAGGCATTGCTATTGGTCTGATAGGCTGTGCGGTAACGTTTGCCTGTCTGGGGCCAATGATTGAGCGTGTTATTGCCGGTGGTGGTGTCTCTCATTGTTCCTTTATCGTAAGCATTGATGGCCTTTTTCTTGCTGCGGTTGCTCTGCTTACTCTTCTTGTTGTGCTGATTAGCGTATGGATCCCTGCGTTGCGTGCAAGTCGGGTAACAGCTATTGAGGCATTGCGTAACGTTGAAAGCGTACGTATTTCGTCGCGGTCATATAAGATGCTGCAAAAAACATACAATCCCACGATGCTTTGGAAGCGTGCCGGGATTGCTGGGCGTATTTTTGGCGTGGGTGGAAAGATTGGTTCGATCAACCATAAACGTTCAGCTGCTAAGGGACGTGCTGCATCGTTTTCGCTCGCACTTGCTGTTGTTTTGCTTATGACGGCAGGAATGGTTAATAGCTATTTTGAGTCAATTATTACTACTGCTGACAGAACAAACGACTACGATATTGCGGTTGGGTACGGTTTTTCAGGTGTATATCAGGATGCAACTTCTCAACAGGCCTATCAAAAAATGGCACTGTTTTCTCAGGAATTATTAACTTCTCTTGAGGGTGTTGAGGGTGCGACTGAAGATGGATGGATGTATTATACCGACGTCGATCTCAAGATTCCTTCTACTATGGTTGCGCAAACCACTGTTGAGGGCCAGACGCATCCCCTTGGTTGTTATCTAGACGATGGGTCGTATGCTGTACAGGGAAGGCTCGTGTATTTGCCACGCAATGAATTTGACGCATTTTGCGCTCAGAACGACATTGATGCAGAGCAGGTGACCAATCAAGATCACGTGCAAGGGATTATGGTAAAAAATCAGCAAGTAGTGACCTCTACTAAATATGTAATGATGCAGACAATTGATCAGACAGGTACGCTTGAGGCGGTAACGGGTGCTTTGATAAATGGTCAAGAGGCATCAGGTATAACGCTTGTACTGCAAAATGCACAAGAAGGATCTGAAGCAACCCAGGATTTATCTGAACAAGGCATCTATATTCCGTATCGCTATGCTGAAGACGACACGGTTGAAAATGCAAATCCAGAAACTGACACCATAGAACTGCTCACGCATCCTATCGAAATTGTTGCTCTCGCAGATTCTGTTGTGTCTCCTTTAACGCTCTCGTCTCCTTATACCGTTGTTGTGCCCTTTGAGGAAAACGCTCTTATACCGTCTTCGCTTGCAACTTCAGATTATGTCTATTTCTTGGCAGGATACAATGCAGCCGATCATGTGAGTGCAGCTGAAGAGATCAACAAACGAGCTATTGAGCTGCAGAAAGAATTATCTAACAAGCAGGATTCGCTCATAGCTGATCTTTCATATTATTCAATTGGGGATTATAAGGAAGAACAAGAGGCCATTAAGTCGATGGTGTTAGTGATCAACGTGTTTTGTTTGCTCTTCACGATCATTTTGATGCTTATTGCTCTTGCTAATGTTTTTAATACGATTACCAATGGATTAATCTTGCGCCGTCGTGAATTTGCCGTCATGAAATCAATCGGATTGTCGGATCGGCAGTTTAGACGCATGATCACGAGCGAGTGTATTGGGTATGGCGTGCGTGGATTTATTCCGGGTATTATTCTGGCCGCTGTCATTTGTTGGGTATTCTTAGCGGTAGTAACGCAGGCATTTGATGGAATTGGCTATTTGTTCCCTTGGAGCTATCTAGGGCTCGCGCTTATCTTAGTCGTTGTGGCGCTTGTGATTAGTGTCTTCTTTGGGCTTCGTAAGGCTAAGAGCGGAAATGTCGTAGAGGCTTTGCGTGATAGCGAATAAATGACATCGTAAGACATGATGTTACGGGATAGGTGATAGGAAAAGAACGAGTTCGGGCTGTTGTGCTTTGAGGTCATTGAGGTTGGGAGTATTGAGGCTGTTTGTACAGCATTGGTGATTTAGGGATTTAGGGATGAGAAGCGCCTGTTGTGTCAGGTGGTGTTTGAGTGCTTGGTGTAGGTTGCTTAGCTTCAACATCCGTAGAGGCAGCAGGCGCTTTATGGTGAGAACCATTGTGGTTGTTGCGCGTCTGTTCAGGAATGAGGGTGCCTGCTGCTGCACCCTGAAAAGCACGTGTCTTTTGGATAAGAACCGCACCAATTAAGAAGGGAAGCCAAAAAACAATTCCGCGATAAACCATGATGATGGCGATGCCGGATGCTTGATCAATGCCAAAAAGCGAGAAAGCAACTAATGCGGCTGCTTCAACAACACCAACGCCTTGCGGAGTGATCGAGATCATGGCAAAGAGTGTTGCAACGACATATCCGCACACACATGCTTCTGGGTTATGAACGCCAAAAGCAAGCGCAGTTAGCGTAAAGCATCCAAGTTCACAGGTGCTTGCAAGAATAGAAAAGGCAAATGCGCGAGCTGTTTTGAGAGGGTTCTTAACCAGGAGGGTGCTTGCTTGTGCAAAGGAATCAACGGTTTTCTTGGCCCACGGGTCAATAGGTCCTTTTTTAAATTTAGCAGCAATCTTATCGACGAGTTTTTCGATAGGGTGTAATATGCGCAACACAAAATCAGGTTTAGTTCCGCCAAGAACCATAACTCCTGCAAGTCCACCGACTAAACAAACAGCAATCAAACCAAGAAGAAGCCAGCCAGGTTGAAGACCTGCGGTAAACGATAAAATTAAAAAGGCTATCGCCATAATAACAACAAAGCCGCTATCAATAGTGAGTTGCATGAGAAGAGCGGCGCTCGTTGCGCGTCCTGCAGGAATGTTTCTGCGTGCTGCATCATCGACAACAAGTGCAGTACCTGCAAGATTCATAGAAGGCGCAACAGTGTTAACAAAAAAGGTACCAAATACCAGTTTGATTCCTTCGCTAAATCGAAGCCGTTCATTAACCGCTCGAAAGCAGGCTACAAATGCTCCACCTTGCGATGCATATTTTCCTAACTGCGAGATAACCGCCAAGACAAGAAAGAGAGGTGCGCCTTGCTGGATGGTCTCAATCAGCTTTTCAAGCTGATCACCGCGCATGAAAATAACGGCCAGTACAATGACTATAACAACGCCAGCGAGTATTTTGCGAAGGTTCTTTTTCATAGCGTCAATAGGGTGATTAGAATAAGCACTTTCTTCTATTAGAACGAATAGTTTCTTCTTAGTGTATAGAAGTTTTGCAAGAATTATGGATCAGTAGTTGAAGGTTACCACGTATAGAGAAAAGTGTTGTTTATTGTTTACCTTCAAATAAAAAACCTCCCCTTTCTTGGATGCCAGGAAAGGGGAGGTGTTTATGCGTATGATACTTAAAGAGCGTGGTCTGCCCTTTACGCAAGCTATTTAACGTTTTCGTCGATCCAAGCAAGAAGGGCAGCCTTTTGGTTTGAACCCAAACCACCCAAACGACGATCCTCAGGAATACCACATAATTCCATTGCCTTTTCGGCCTTGGCTTTACCAATTCCAGGGAGCTTGCGTAGGAAAGCGCTTACACGAACCTTGGAATAAACAGTGTCCTTGTTGTCCATGAAGTCCTTTGGAGTAATTTTACCTTCTGAGAGTTCCTTCATAGCTGCGGAACGGCGCTCGCGGGTGATGCGTGCTTTTTCGAGTGCTGCAGCGCGTTGCTCATCAGTCATCTGTGGTAAAGCCATGTTAAATCCTTTCATATGTTTGTTAGCCTAAGAGGGCGGGCTTTTTCATCTCTTGAGTGCGAGTTTAAAACTCTGGGTTTAAAACTCACGGCGTTATATGCTACAACAATAATGCATTCAAAACTAGAAAATCTATAAAAAGTTCCCTGTTAACCCCTACAAGGGGCAAATTAAACGGCTAATTTGTTAAGAACTGAACGTTTGTTAGCACGAAAAGGGTTCGGAGTTTGCGGGTACGATACATAGGCGATAGGTGGTTGTTGTGAGTAAAATAGTCTTTCCTGAAATTACCTCTCTTATAACTCTTACAGAAGTACTGTTGTCACAAAAAGATCCTAAACTTGCTGCGTTTAATGCCAAACTGGTACCAACAGAATCTCCAGCGCGAATTCTTGGTGTGCGAATGCCTCTATTGCGCAAGTTGGCAAAACACCTCTTGTCCCAAGAACGAAAAACGCATAATACTGAGGTTCTTGATACATTCATGCAGCAAGAATCTCATGCCTACTTAGAAGAAGATCAACTGCATATGATCCTCGTTACAGAACGACCTCGCACGCTCAAGGGCGCAATTGAATCAATTGAACGCTTTGCTCCTCGCGCTCAGTGTTGGGTGTTAACTGATGGGCTTGTGCCGCGCGTATTTGCTGAGGCGCCCCTTGAGGCAAAACCTACGCTTATGCGGTGGCTTCACGATGATTCGCTTTGGATGCAACGTATCGCGCTTGTTAATTTGATTTCTTTATGTACCGACGAGTATTTTGACAAGGAAACGATGTATGAGGCAGCATCTGTTGCACAGGCGCAACAGGAGCCATTGAGCGCTGAATACTATATCAATATGGCACTTGCGTGGTATCTCAGCATGTGTCTTGTAAAACATCCCCAAGAAAGCATTGCTTTTCTTGCCAAGGAAACACTTCCTGTTTGGGTACACAATAAAACCTTGCAGAAAACACGAGAATCACGACTATGTAGTGCTGAATTGAAAGAAATCACGCGATCGCTCAAACGATAAGGCAAATAAGCCACTCTATGGATCCGCTAGTCTGTTGCGCACTTGCATTATATATAGCCAAGGTAGACAATCGCTGTTGTATTCGATGAACTTGTCGGAATGATTACGCGTTGTATTTTGTAACGAATTTGTTTTCAAACCGGCAAGGGAGAACCCTCTGGAGAACTCTTTAGTGAGTGCCGACGGTGCAAAGCGAAAAGAACCACACGTTCGCTGAATCTCTCAGGCAACAGGACAGGGGATGCGCATTGCATGAGCTACGCACGTCTTCCACCTCGTCTTTAGTGGGTTGAAAAAAGACAAGTAAGAGGAGGATGAGTGTGGAAGAATTTCTACTCAATGTTGTGGTAACCATTAATTCGTATTTATCGAATTACGTACTTCTAATCTTATTGATTGGTACTGGTCTGTATTTCACTATTCGTACGCGGTTTGTTCAGGTCCGTTGTTTTGGTGAAGGTTGGAAGCGCGTTTTTGGTGGTTTTAATCTTTTTGGCAAAAAAGAAAAGTCGGGCATGAGTTCATTTCAGGCCCTTACCACTGCTATTGCTGCACAAGTTGGCACCGGTAATATCGTTGGTGCTTGTGGTGCCATTTTGATTGGTGGACCAGGAGCAATCTTTTGGATGTGGGTCATTGCCTTTTTAGGTATGGCCACAAATTATTCTGAGGCTGTTCTTGCGCAAAAGACCCGTGTTGTTGATGAGAACGGCGAAGTTCACGGTGGTCCTGTCTACTACATTAAAACTGCTTTCCAAGGGAAATTTGGAACCTTTTTAGCAGGATTTTTTGCGGTTGCAATTATTTTGGCTTTGGGCTTTATGGGTTGTATGGTTCAGTCGAATTCAGTTGCATCAACATGCGAGACTGCTTTTGGTATTCCTATGTGGGTCATTGGTATCGCGCTTGTAGCAATTTCAGCCTATGTCTTTATTGGCGGCGTTGGTCGTTTAGCCATCATTACTGAAAAAATCGTTCCCATTATGGCGATCGTATATCTCATTGGCGGCATCATTGTTCTTATTGGCAATGGACCGGCGGTTGCTGAGGCATTTGCACTGATTTTCCAGTGTGCTTTTAATCCATCCGCTGAAATTGGTGGTGTTACGTTTGGCTTGATGGCAGCGCTCTCTCAAGGTGCTAAGCGTGGTTTGTTCTCCAATGAGGCAGGTATGGGATCAACCCCTCATGCTCATGCTCAGGCAAATGTTAAGAATCCTCACGAACAGGGCGTTGTTGCCTTGATCGGTGTTTTTGTTGATACCTTTATTGTCGTAACGATCACTGCATTAGTAACGATTAGCGTTCTTTATACTGGCGATGGGGCTCTTGCGCAAGGTTTGTATGATGGTATCGATAAAACCAATATGGCCCAGATTGCTTTTGGCTCCATCTTTGGTGAAGCGGGAGGCAATATTTTTGTTGCTGTTTGCTTGATGTTCTTTGCGTTTTCAACAATCATCAGCTGGAATCTTTTTGCAAAAATCAATGTGGAATATCTTTTCGGACATAAAGCTGTTCCTGTCTTTACCGTGATTGCATTGGCATTCATCTTCTGTGGCTCTTTACTGTCTAATGATTTGGTGTGGGAGCTCGCGGATATGTTTAATCAACTTATGGTGCTGCCTAATGTTATTGGCCTTATTGCTTTGGGTGGCGCTGTTACTGCGTGTGCACGCACGGCAGGAAAATCATTTGCTGATAAGCGTGGCACGTTTGAGGATGGCCATCAGCCCCACGTAGATATTGAGATGCATCATGACCACTTAACATCGCTCAATGAGCCTGACGTATATGAGATTCATGTTGGTCCTGGCGATCCAGAAAAAGATCTTGAGGCTGACAAAGCAAAGCATCAAAAGTAAGGGAGTCTTACGGCATGCTATAAGAGCTGTAGTCATAAAGAATCGTATGTCATAATCAGTTATGTTTATCGACCGACTCATCAAGTAACAGGATGAGTCGGTTTTTTCTTGCCTTTGTCTTGGGTTGTCATAATTTGTAAAGCTCGATTTTGAGCGTTTATTAGAGAGCGTTGGCTAGAGCATGCTTGCTTATAGGGCGTCAACGCTAAAACATTGAATAGAGAGCATTGACTAGAGGGTGTTGGTTATAAAGGAAGGCTTGTATTCCAATAGGTTTGTGGATCAATGAGAGGAATAGCTCCGTAGCGTCCCGTGAGATACTGCTTGTCATATGCTGCATTTTTGTTAATTAAATTACCGCTGGGCTCATGGATGTCGGCCAAAGACCAAAGGCGAGAAGTCTGTGTTTTTGTTCGATCTACAAACCAGATTTCGTCGCGTCTGAAAAGATTGTTGCGCATAATGGCGGCATCGTGAGAGGTAAAAAAGAGCTGTGCCTGATGCTGGTTAATTTGCGGATTTTTGAAGAGTGAAATAATAAAAGCGAGCAATTTAGGGTGAAGATGGGCATCAAGGTCGTTTATGACAAGAAAAGAACCTTCTTTTAATGCAGTGTTGAGATCAACCGCCAAACTCATAAGTTTAAGTGTTCCCAGAGATTCTTTAGAAAGTTCAATTTCGTAGGTCGCGCCCATGTTTTTGTGGCTAACCCATATACTGCGTTTTCCTTGAGAGTCAGTTTCAATACGATATCCTTCGAGTGGAATGCCTGCCGAGTTTAGTATTCCTACAATGATTCCTTCGTCGTTTTGAGAGAGCGTGCGTTTAAGGCTTGATAAAAAGGACAGAGAATCAAAGTTGATGAATCGAACCGAGCAAATCCAATCGGCAACAGCATTGATTTGATCAAAATCGTAGGTAGTGCGTAGCCACGATAAATAGGGGATACCGAGATTAAATTGGGTGTCAGCTTTCATGCGTTTTAAAAAGGAGCCCAAGACAATAGCGGCTTTAGTGCGTTCGAAAATAGTAATAAGGTGTTTTTGCCCAATGGGTCGCCTAAAAAGAGCCTCATATACAATGCCGTCTTGGTTGAGGGAGAGTTTGTACGTATATTCTTGAAGTTCTACGCGATGGACCAATTCAAATTCAGTGGCATTAGTCCAAGAGTAGCTGTCAAAAAGGAAGGGGTCGTGTCCGGTAATTTGAGGACGAAGCGCCTCAAGCTTATTGTCTGCTTGATAAGCATCAAGTAAAGAAACTCGTTCGGCTGATGCAGAAAGAAGATAGATAGGATATGCGACTGCTGAACAAATTCGATTTAAAGCCGCATATAAATTAGTTTTGCCACTGCCATTTGCACCATGCAATACCGTAATAGGAAGATATTTTTGACCATCTTTATTGTCAACAAGAAGAGAGTCAGGGAACTCTTTCATGGTGGCTGCCTGCATCGTGAACACTGTCTCATCGCGATATGAGCGGTAGTTCTTACAGGTAAAACGACAAAACATCTCACACCTCCTTAGAGTAATAGGGCATTGGAGCTATGCTGCATGTGTGACATGGTTTTCATTATGACATGAGTTAGTTTTTTACGGGTTTATGTGAGCAAGACGTACACAATTTATCGATTCTTGTCGATTCTTATGAGCTTGGCTACAATCAGACTTTATGAAATTGCCGATAAACATACCTACTCATGTCTACAAAATTCTTTTGCTTTTAGCTGCTATGATTTGGGGCTTTAGTTTTGTTGTGATGAAAGATGTTGTAGAAGTCTTTCCTCCTGCATGGCTTTTAGGTATTCGTTTTGTAGCTGCTGGCGTAATCCTTCTTATGTGTTTATGGAAACGCGTTCGTTCTCAAATTTCTGCAAAGCTCATTGGGGCGGGTATTGTTCTCGGTGCGCTTGATTTTGGTGGATTTTTTACTCAGACAGTGGGTTTGCAAACAATCTCTCCGGGCGTTAATGCATTTTTGACGGCAACCTATTGCGTAATCGTTCCTTTTTTGTGGTGGCTTTTAGCGCGGCGTAAGCCGACCTGGGCAAATATTGGAGCGGCCATTATTGCTATTGTTGGTATTTGGCTTGTATCGGTTACTGACGCAGGAACACATTTTGCTCTTGGTTTTGGTGAAGGCATGACTTTGTTGTGTGCTGTCTTTTTTGCCCTTCATATGGTTTATGTCTCAAAATTTTCGCGTTTTTATGATGTGTTGGTATTAACCGTGATTCAGTTTATTACTGAGGGGTGTTTGGGTCTTGTTATGGGAGCCAGTACAGAGGCATTTCCTGCATTTGATCTTATCTCCCTCTCCGTAATAGGACAGATGGCATTTTTAGTTGTCTTTGCCTCCATCATAGCGTTTGGTATTCAGAATGTTTCGCTTGCTTTTGTACCACCTGCTCAAGCGTCATTGATCCTTTGTCTGGAGTCAGTATTTGGAGTGCTTTTTAGCGTACTTTTGTATGGCGAGGTGTTAACGCTTCGTTTGCTGATTGGCTTTGGTTTGATCTTTGTTGCAATTCTTATGAGTGAAGGAATTTTTTCGCGCAAAAAAGCTAAGGATTAACCGCGATCAAAGTAAGGTGATTTTGCAGAAATGCTTAAAGGAAGCGCAAAAACAAGATGAATATCTTGCTCAAAAAAGCCAAGTTGTTGAGCTGCAAGGCCTGCTGAAAACATAACACGGCTATCAACACGCATATCGGCTGCACGACTTGCAGCAGAGCCGAGTGCAATACCTACATCAATTGCATTGAGTGCGCAGGGGCATTGAGCGGGTTTTTCTGCGCAGGTCATAAATCCACAATGCCCACAATTGAGTCCTTGATCTTTGAGGTGTGTTCCTATGAGAACAACGCAAGGACTCTGCTCTATATTGCGTGCATCACGAACGAAAAAAGCGCGTCCCGGTGCTTCACCCATACTCTTCATATGATTGGCAAGACGAACCAACTCATCGCCAGAAATAGCGACGGCCTCAAGGATGTCAACACCCTTTGCATGAGGGGCTGTACGTATGGCAGCAAGGAGAGCATGAGCTGTGTTAAGAGCAATCTGATCTGTAATGTCACGTGCGTTAGTAATCATGATGCAAGTCCTTTCTCGTGGATCCTATTGTAGAGCAAGGATTACCTCCAAGAGTAGTAGTAAGAAAACAGTGCGGCAACGATTAAGCAAGGTACTGGAGACTAGTGGGCATTATCGAATCTATTAGTAGTGTGACAAGGGTAAAGTGGGAGGTGATACGAAGGGCAATCGTGAACAATGGTGCGAGAAGAGCTATTAAGCATGAGTGAGCGTAAACATACCATGACAAAGAATTCTGAGATTGGGTTTTTTGCTCCTAAAACGTGGATGTTTTGGCGCTCTATTATTGTATGTTTTTGCATCTTTACCATTGTGGGTCATTGGCTTGAAATTCCCTATTGTTTATTGATGGATTCTGCATTTGGCATTGTTGCTGATGACTATGCGGTATGGACTGATCCTTGGTATCACCCCTATTGGGTGTATGGATTTGGTGCTGTTGTTATGACGCTTGTTATCGAGCCCTTTAAAGAACGTATGATTATGCGGCGCAAAACCTTGTTTGGTGCCTTTTTAGAATCGCTTGTGTTTGCCATTCTCCTTGCTATGGTGATGGAACTTGTCATTGGTTGGCTTGTTAATCAGCCTGATGAATTTGGAAAGTATCCTTATTGGGATAACTCGCAGTTGCCTCTTAATATTTTTGGTCAGGCTTGGCTTGTTAATGATGTGGTAATTGGTCTTGTAGCGATGATTTATGTTTGGATTCTCTATCCGCTTATTTGCCGCTTTTTCCGTTGGGTAAAGCCTGATGTTGCTAATGCGGTTGCGCTCGCTATCGTGTTGGTCTTTATTGGTTGTTGCACTGTTTCGTATCTTGAGCTTTGGCTGAAATAACGATTATTTTGCCTGATTATGGCATCTTTTTTATACCTGCTTGTTGCGGCTCGGTGCAGGGAACCTATATACTTGTGTGCAATATTTAATCGCGCTCGGTGGATAGTTTTTACTACGTATTTTCATCTGCTGTAAAAAGGTTTGGGAGACTGCTTATGGTTCAAGAAGATTATCTCTCAGAAGATTTTGATGATAAATATGAAGCTGAAGATGAGGCGCCAAATCAAGGTTTGGGTAAGGCTGCGACGGTGGGCCTCAGCATATTGTGTGTTGGAACTGCGCTTGCTCTTTGGTACGGAATTAGCCTTAGTCAAGTTGCCCAAGTTGCAGAAACTCCTATTTTTACTGAATTAGGGGCTCAGTTATTTCCAGTAACTGCATTTTTGGCAATCGCATTAGTTGCTGCAGGTGTGGCTTTTTTTGTTGTGTTGCTACGTGTTGGCGTGACAACCAAACGTACCAAATATGCCAATATGACACAAATTCCTTGGGATTTGGTTGCTACCTATTCTGTTGTGGGCGCAGTTATTGTGTTTGTTCTTGCAGTTCTTGTGCGCATTGTTGCTGAAGCGCAGATTGTTGGTATGCAAAATATCGCTTGGTATGGAGATCTTGCCCTCGGATCGCTCTTTTTAATTACCGGCTTTGCGGTGTGCTTTGTGGCATTTGGGATGTTTTTTCATCAGGCTATTAAGCAACAGCGCAAACTTGAAGACGAATCACGTGATGTGTGTGATTCGCATCCTGAGGACTAAGCTATGGATACTTCTGAACCCAAGGTCTTTCCCTATTGTGCTGGCATGCCTGTTTTGGATGTGAGTGATGTTGTTGCACTTGAGCAACGCATCGCAGAAGAAGGAACGCCCTTATTAGAGCTGATGACTTGTGCGGGTGAGGCACTTGCTTCGGTTGTGTCAGGCTCGCTTCCCAAAAAGAAAAAGAATATCTGCGTCCTTGCGGGTAGCGGTAATAACGGTGGCGATGGGTGGATTGCTGCTGATCGTTTGGCACAAGCAGGCTATCAGGTGGTTCTACTCACAAGAGACGCGCCTGAAGAACTCACGCAAGAACCAGTTGCAAGTGCGGTGCGCTCTATCATGGCGCGTCCTTACTCATTTGCTTTAATAGATAACCCTGATGAAGATGTCGTTGAGGCTTGCTTGCATAATGCCGACTGCATTATTGATGCACTTTTGGGCACTGGTTTTACCTACCATGAGGTGCGCGCACCCTATAGCAGGTGGATTGAGATAGCTAATACCGTGCGTCGGACAAAAGGAACCATTATTGTATCGGCCGATGTTCCTTCTGGACTTGATGCACAACGAGGAATTCCTGCACAAAGCTGTATTGAGGCAAACCTTACTATTACTATGCTTGCACTCAAATCGGGACTCGTAAAACCTCAAGCTGCTCAGTATGTGGGCGCTCTCTTTATTGCACCACTTAAAGATTTTATTGTGCAGGAGCCTTAAAGCCAAAGATATGGCTGATTTGCGATATTCTTACAACCATATGTATTTGATCTTTTCACTTGCTATGATGGGTGAAGATTTTTTTGCGTACCAATCAAAATGACAGGCATACGCTTGTGAGGAGGACTTCTATGGACAACCAAAAGCCCCTTGATCTTGAATCGCTTTCAGTGTTGTATCCTACGTGTGAGGTGGCTGCAGCTTGTAAGGCCTTTTTTTCAGGCGATGCGATAATGCCTAAGCAGACAGAGTTTTTTATGTCTGATATTCATGGTGAATATGTTGCGTTTTCTCATATTCTCCGCAATGGATCAGGGAAACTGCGTGATCTCATTGATGAGGCTTTTGGCGATGAGCTTTCTGCTCAAGAAAAGGCCAAATTTGCGACACTGGTGTGTTACCCGGCTGATAAGATGTCGCTTATTGTCCCGGAGTATGATTCTGAAGATGCGCTTGCACAATGGTATCGCGCTACTATCAAACGCATTATTGTTCTTATACGGTGTGCTTTAAAGGATAAGAATACGCACGATGTTTCTGCGGTTTTGCCAGAAGGATTTGGATTTATTCTCCAAACGCTTATTACAGCTGATACTGATTCGTCTGTACATGAGCAGTATTTTGAGACGCTTGTTACTTCGCTTATTGAGACCGATATGGCTCCCTTAGTGATTTATTATCTGGCTCGTGTGGTGCAGGTACTCATGGTCAATCATCTGCATATGTTGGGTGATGTCTACGATCGAGGACCAGCTCCCCAAGCTATCATGGAAGAGCTTATTGATTTTCACTCTGTTGATGTGCAATGGGGGAATCACGATATAGTTTGGATGGGTGCTGCGCTCGGTCAGCGCGGTTGTATTGCGCACGTGGTTCGCAATTGCGCTCGTTATGGTAATCTTTCTATTTTGGAGGATGCCTATGGTATTAACCTTAACCCGTTAAGAGAGTTTGCGCTTTCTATCTATCAGGGTGATCCGTGTGATTCGTTTCAGCTGAAAGAGGATCCAGGGCTTACCCCTGAAGAACTTGATGCGAATATCAAGATTCAAAAAGCTATGGCGATCTTGCAGTTTAAAGTAGAAGCTGCGCTTATTGCTGAGTATCCTTGTTTTGAACTTGAAGATCGCTTGTTGCTCGACAAGATTGATTATGAGCATGCTACCGTCGAGGTCGATGGGGTTGTCTACGACGTGACAGACACATATTTCCCAACCGTAGATGCTGCTCATCCTTATGAGCTTACCCCCGAAGAAGAATCAATAATGACTTATTTGGAAGAGGCTTTTAGGGGAAGTGAACTTCTGCAGCGCCATATGGGATTCTTCTTGGAAAAAGGTAGTCTCTATAAGGTCTACAACAATAATTTACTTTTGCATGCGTGTGTGCCTCTTAATCCTGATGGGTCCTTTAAAGAAGCAAATATTTTTGGTACTCGATACAAAGGAAAAGCACTTTTTGATGTCTGCCAACAGTATGTACAGGCAGCTTTCCTTTCGCGTGATCCGCTTGAGCGACGTCGTGGTGCTGATCTGATTTGGTATCTCTGGCTTGGGCAAGCAAGTCCCTTGTTCGCTAAATCAAAGATGGCCACTTTTGAAATCTATCTCATTGCTGACAAAGCGGCACGTAAAGAAGAGAAGAACGCCTTTTACACGCTTCTTAATGACGATGTGGTTATTGAGCGGATCTTTAAAGAATTTGGCATTATGCCTGAGCGAGGCCATATCATATGTGGTCATGTGCCCGTAAAAGCTAAAGATGGTGAGGATCCCGTTAAAGGTAATGGACGTGTTCTTACGATAGACGGTGGTTTTTCGAGCGCCTATCAAAAGACTACGGGTCTTGCGGGATATACTCTGATTTTTGCTCCTGATGCATTGATTTTAGATGCACAGCAACCCTTGCGTTCGCTTGATGATGCCATCGACCGTGATGCTGATATTTTTGCATCACGGCGTGTACTAGAAATCTATGATCCTATTATCACCAAAGGTGAAACACAGGAGCAAGGAAGTTATTTAGAGACGGCCATTGATGGCATTGATCGTTTAATACATGCTTACGAAACAGGGTTATTGGAAGAAAAAGAAATTCAGCCAGAAGAATAACAACACAACTAAGCAAACAACAGCGTAAATAGGTTCAGAAAGAATAGCACACGCGCTAGAAGCTAAGATGCAAAATGACTTATCAGCTGCATAAGTAGCTAAATAGTAAAAATATCAGAGCAGAGAAGGGGCTGCGCATGAAAGCAATTACTGTTGATACGCATTGGGGGATGCCTATCGCCCTAGGGGAAAAACGCTGCGAGGTTCGATCATGGGACACTGACTATCGTGGTGATCTTCTGATTGTTACTTCAAATCAGAAGTGGCCGTTTAGTATTTCAGGACATGCTCTTTGTGTGGCTACCCTTTATGATACGCGTCCTATGAAACGCCGCTATCTCAAGCAGGCTTGCCTTGAAGCAATGCCTGCTCCTCCTGCCTATGCATGGTTTCTTGATGATATTCGCTGGATTGTACCTTTTAAGCAAAAACAACAGATTCGTTTATACGACGTAGACGACTCCAAAATTCAGTATATTCCCAACGACATGAAATCTTCGGAAGCATTACGCACCTATTATGAGCCTCTTCTTTGTTGGTCTAACAACAAGGTTGATGAGGTTGAAGTGCACCGTTGGTGGTCAGGGTTGCTCTACACCTACGAAAAGATGCGCGATTAAATAGGCACAAATAAAGGGTATGGTGCATGAATCATGAAGACATTAGGAATCAGAGATATTATTGGCCCGGTAATGATCGGCCCTTCATCGTCGCATACGGCAGGTGCTTTACGCATTGCGCTTATGACGCGCAATTTATTATCAGCCCCTCCAGCGCACGTTGAGTTTAAGCTCTATGGGAGTTTTGCCCACACCTATCATGGTCATGGCACCGATCGTGCGCTTTTAGCTGGCATGCTTGGATTTCCTGCAGAAGATATGCGCATCAGAGATTCGTTTGCACTTGCCCAAGCGGCTCATCTTACCTTTGAATTCATACCTGTTGAAGAGGCTGAGATTGATCACCCTAACACGGTTGATATCACGGTAGTAGACACGCAAGGTGCCACCACTGAAGTAAGGGGCGAATCGATTGGTGGAGGAGCAGCTCATATTACCCGTCTTAATGGCATCAGTGTTGAGCTTAATGGCGAGTATCACAGTTTAGTTGTGAAGCATCAGGACGTAAAAGGCGCTCTTGCTGATATTGCTACTGCGCTTAAGCGTCATGATGTTAACATCGCGACAACGCGCTTGTTCCGTGAACGTCGTGGAGATGTTGCTTATACGGTTATGGAAACCGATGAGGCAATTCCAGAATCTTTAATTAAGGAAATTCGTTCAAATAGCGCAGTGTATTCAGTAAGCACTCTGAAGTCTGATCGTTTTCATGATGAGCTGGCACCGCATACAACTGCTGAGATTGTGGCGATGGGATTAACGCCTACAGGATTTGGCGCCGACCTGACCGTTGAATCAGCAACGCAGCTTTTTGAGCAGCTTGATTTTACAACAGGGGCCAAACTGCTTGCTTTTTGCGAAAAGGAACAGCTCCCTATTTCAGATGCAATTTGTCGACGTGAGCGTTGTTTGTTGGCAATGAACGAATTTGCGGTTGATGACACCCATCGCTATCTTGATGATGCTCTTGGTATTATGCGTGAATCAATTGAGCAGGCTCTTTATGATCCTAAGCCATCTATGGGAGGTCTTATTGGGGGAGAGGCGCAGGCGCTTGGTCGTTACGAGGCATCAAGTGATGCTTTGTGTGATGGGCTTCTTGGGCGTGCGATTACGTATGGCATGGCGGTTCTAGAAACAAATGCTTCAATGGGGAAAATAGTTGCTGCTCCTACTGCTGGCAGTGCAGGAGTAATTCCTGCCGTGTTGTACGCGCTTGCTGATGAAAAGGGCTTCACGGTCGAGCAGCTTAATCGCGGTTTAGCAAATGCGGCAGCTATTGGCATGCTTATTGCGCGCGTTTCGACGGTTTCTGGAGCGGAAGGCGGATGTCAGGCAGAGGTAGGAACTGCTTCAGCTATGGCAGCAAGCGCCGCCGTTGAATTAATGGGGGGCACTCCTAAACAATGCCTTGATGCAGCGGCAAGTGCGCTGTCGGGTCTTATGGGTCTTGTATGTGATCCTATTGGTGGATTGGTTGAAGCTCCTTGTCAAAAGCGTAATGCGGTGGGAGCCGCTAATGCATTAGTGGCTGCTCAAATGGCTCTTGCAGGCGTTCCAACGCTCATAGATTTTGATGAAACCGTATGGGCGACTGATACCGTAGGCAGATCGCTTCCTTTTGAATTGCGTGAAAGTGCACTTGGTGGTCTTGCTGCAACACCTACTGCTTGTGTGCTCTGTGCGGACTGTTCGGGTTGTTGTCCGGCATAAGAGAATTTATATTTGTGCAGAATATAGACGGTTATTGGCGGCAGAAACGAGTGCCTTAAAAAGCCCTGCATGCTTTTCTAAATATTCTGGATGCCATTGCACACCCATAAAGAAATCACGCGCAGGGTCTTCAATACCTTCAATTACGCTATCGCTGCTTTTTGCGACAACAAGAAGCGACTCGGCAACCATGTCAATTGCCTGGTGATGCATTGAATTGATCATGGTCACATCAGTGCCCCCAAGGATATGAGCAAGATTACTGTGTGGATCAAGTACGGCAGTATCGGAGGTGTCTGAAAAGGGAGGGAATTGGCGATGAGGTTTTTGCGTAATACCGCAATTATAAAGATCTCGATACAGGCTTCCTCCCAATGCAACATTGAGAATTTGCATACCGCGACAGATGCCAAGAGTAGGAAGATTAGTTGCATGAGCAAGGCGTGCAAGGGTAAGCTCAAATTCATCACGATTTTCACTTAACGCCATAAGTCCTTCAAGGTAAGGATTTTCTGATCGCGCAGGGTGGGGGATTACTGATCTGCCGTCAAGGACATCTTGATTGTGCTCATTAGGATTGACTTTGCGTGCTTCAAGAAATACCTCGTACGAGGCGCAGTTAGCACAATACGGAACGGATCGTCCTGTACTTTGGCAAATATGGGGCGATGAGGGGATGGGTTCTTGAGGAGCATCGGGATGTTTATGATCGTGACTGACATAATAACGGGGATGAATATCGCCACCACCCGTGATAAGAAGACCATCAATAAGCTGTATCATGCGCTGAGCGTGCGTTTGGTTTGCCTGCGCTCCTCCTTCGATAGGGGTGAGGAGGAGTGGCGTGCCTCCTGCATCAACAATGCGATTGATGTATTCCAAATTAACGCGTTGAAACCCATCTGATTCGTTAAGGGTAGTGGTGATGCCAATAATCATGAAGCTGTTGTACTCCTGAAGAAATTGTAAGCGATGTGTTTGACTTGGATCTGTTACCAAACCAAACCCTTTGACTGTTCTCTTGAATCAGTTCTCTTTGGTTGGCACATCATACCACGGATAGTAATTCATAAAAGAGATTCGTGAATAGGAATTATGGATAGCGATCGTTTGGATATATAGTTGGTGGTGCAAGAGAACGATGAGCGTGCGTCTTACGCGGGTAGAAACGTATAGAGAAATATATAGAGAAACGTATAGAGAAACATACGGAGTGGTACTCATTGGGAGACTATGGAAACGATACCTATGAAACGATACCTATTCTTGTGATGGTTTTGGGTTGATGTCGGACAGATTGTCAAGATTGCGTAAGGGGCGTGAAAAAAGTGCGCTGATCATGCAAAGGCAGAGCAAGAACCCACACAATACAAACCAATGATTGACTCCAACTGCTTCTGCGGCAGGACCTGCAATACACAAACCCAAGGGAGAAGCGAGGGCGGTAAGAGAGCCAAAGATCCCCATAACGCGTCCAAAATATTCTTGTGGAATACGTTTTTGCATTAACGGAAGGATAGGGGCATTAAATGCAGCTGTTGCGGCAAAAATAATGCCGATTAAAGCCACAAAGGCAAGAAAGCCTGATTGAGGTAAAATTCCAGCAACAATACAGCCTGCGCCTATGAGGAGTCCCGAGATTACTAGGATGGGGACGAGGCGTTTGCCGCCACCCCAGATAAGCATAATAACTGAGCCTGCTAAAAGGCCAATACCCGCTGCCGCTTCAATGGCGGATGCAGCAAATCCATCGCCACCAAACCAGCTATAGGTCATCAGGGGAGAGAGGGTTCCTAAAGGTAAAAACAAAAGCATTGCAAGCATAACTAAAACAAGAAGAGGCTTGATGCCAGGTTCGGCATTGATAAGGGATGCGCTTTGTTTGAGATCAGCAATAACACCGTGTGAGGTTGGATTGCTATTTTTTGCGTAAGGGATGCGTGCAAGTGCAAGACATATGCAGGCAAATGCAGCACAAAGCGCATCAAGCATGAGTACTGCAGCAAAGCCAAGTGTAGTATAGAGGGCAATGCCTAGCACTGGCCCTATGATTGCCGATGCACTCGTCAGTGTTTGATCAAGCGTGTTAATGCGCACCATATTTTCTTCAGTTACTAATTCGGGCATTAATGCCATAAGTGAAGTTCCGTGAAAAGCTTGAGCAGCAGAACGTACGGCGAGCAGTATGAGAAGGAGCTCTATTGAAAGGTTTCCGAAAAGAAGCAAGATAGCAAGAGCACAGGAAAACATGCCTGCTATCCCATCAGCAATAATCATGACATGCTTGCGGTTATAGGTGTCAGCAATCACGCCACCAAACGGGGATAGAAGAGCAGTTGGCAAAAGTGCTGCAATGCCACCAGCGGCAAGCATTACGGCAGAGTCTTCAGTAGTGGTGATGTACCATAATGCGGCAAATGTTGCAGCACATGTTGCCAGAATAGAGGCGGCTTGTCCGCTCCAAATAAGAGCAATAGTCTTTTTCCACGTGTTGGGAAGAAGGTGATTGTTTGCATTGACATAAGAGGTGTCTTCGAAGGGTAGAAGTTGTGACATGGCGTTTCCTTACGATGGGTTTTGCGCGAGTAATCTAGTGACAACGTGAGATGCTAAACTATGGGGTAACCACACGGTCAAGTGTTGGTTATCAGGAGTCTATTTGGCAAGCACTGGTTTATCAAAACTGGTTTAAAAGCAGCTTGATATGCGGGAGCGAGATATGGAAGAAGAACTGCTCAAAACAGGTGAATTTGCTTATCTGTGCGGCACTACTAAAGAAACACTGCGTCATTATAAAAATATCGGACTTTTGTGTCCTGTTGCATATGCTGAAAATGGCTATGCGCTCTATTCTCCTTTGCAGTTGAGCGACTATCTTCTCATTGCTTCATTGCAGCATGCAGGATGTTCTTTGTTGGAGATCAAAGGTTATCTTGAAGATC
The DNA here is from genome assembly GCA_905215035.1 of uncultured bacterium. GTDB lineage: Bacteria > Actinomycetota > Coriobacteriia > Coriobacteriales > Eggerthellaceae > Anaerotardibacter. Next base: position 1,866 of record CAJMOJ010000023.1, on the reverse strand, counting down.
CTGATGCAGAAGAACTTGATCGAGTTATTGCCGATCGGATTGCAGCAATCGCCCATGAACGAAAGGTGTTGTTGCAACAAAAAGTGCTTTTAGAAAACACGCTTGTACGTATGCGAGCGCGTCATGATTGGATCCATAATCCGGCTCCTTATAAATTAGAAGTATGTAACACCGAATATTTTATTGATAGCGGTATGCTTCATGCATGCTCTTCTCTTGATACCCTTGCCCACGAGCAAGCAGTGAGTTTTGTGAGGCATATTTTAGACACCTGGGGACAGGGTAAGAATCAGGGTAAGGTAAGTGAGCTACAAGGCAATTATCGCGTTGGCCTTGATGCATTTTTATCTGAAAAGCCTCAAGAGGATTTTCATGTGTGCACTCGGACGCATGTGCGTCATCGGCGTACAGATACTTGTGATGATAATCAGGCTAATCGGCATAAAAGAGTTCAGCACAATGATGGTGAGTTGATTAAAAAACCAGCAGGTACATATTTTAAGTACTTACGTGTGTTGAATTTGGAAGATGCCGTACACAAAGATGATGCCCTTGATGAAATATTTGCTACCTATCGCAGTATGAAAGAGCTTCTTTTTCGGGAAGGGTTTACTCCGATAAGCGATGTTTTTGAGCGTGAACTGTCTCTTTATACCGGCAAGTCTGATGATCTTATTTATTCAGAATTAAGCGTGAGAGTTCTGTAATCCCCCATAGGATAGGAATAATCCGTAGTACAATGTTCACAACTAATACAGTCTTTGAGGTGGGATATGGGCAGTCAAAAATCTGACCGCAAACAATCATCGACCTATCAATCTAAACAACATCATGATAGGCATAATCCTGATAATGTACCTATTCCTGGCATGACCCCTGAGGATTTTGAACGTCTTTGCAACACGGTAGATAAAACGGTTTCTTCAGTTACTGATGCGCTTGGTAAAGGCTTAGGTAAAGGACTAGGCGGCGTTGGAAGTGCTCTTGGTGGAGCGCTCGGTCAAGCTGCAAGCGCTCTGCAGCAAAATTTTCAAGATTCGCGTCAACAGGCACTTGCGCGTGAACAAGAGCGACAACGCATTGCGCGCATTAATGCTCGCTTCGATGATTCTTCAATTGGCCCTTCTGGCATGCTCATGGCTATTCTTGGTGGATTGGGCGTTGCGGCCTTTGGAATAACGGTGCTGACTTTTTTGGTATATACCCTTACAGCGGCTGCTGCTGATATGGTAGGGATTTCTTGGGCTATGACTATTGGTGCTGGTGTTATTGCCGGCTTGTTTGGTTGGATGCTTGGTTCGGGTGTTAAGCGTCTTCATGCAGCGCAATGGCTCAAGCAGATCAAACATGTTTTTGGTGATCGTGAGTTATGCAATCTCTCAGAGCTTGCAGTGCAAACTAATACATCGCCAGAAAAAGCTCTTGAAGAAACTCAGACTGTACTTAAGTATGGTTTGCTTCCTGAAGGTCACCTAGATGATGACAATACATGCCTTATGGTTACTAATGATGCCTATGGTTTATATCGACAAGTTGAGACTTCGCGTAAACAGCAGGAAGCAGCTGCTGCAGCACAAGAAGAGTTTGAACGTACCAAAAATAAAGTTACGGTCGATGGGTTGACACCGCAAATGCAAGCATTTGTTGACCAGGGTAATGACTATATTGAGCAGATGCGTCAACTTGATATTGCAATTGATGATGAGGCAGTAAGCAATAAGATTGTCGCTATTGAAGATGTTGTCGGACGAATTTTGCAGCGAGCCATTGAAGAGCCGCGTGTGGTTTCAGGCCTTGGTAAGCTTATGGATTATTATCTGCCAACTACCGTACGTCTGCTTTCTGCTTATGATGATCTTGAGGATC
>CAJMOJ010000022.1 GCA_905215035.1 uncultured bacterium | reverse complement strand
TTATCCCTTTATCCGAGGGTGTTCTAGTCGAAAAACTTGCGGTAGGGGTCTGCGAAGTATCCGCCTACAAATGCAACAATAAGGAATATGATTCCAAATCCAACTGAGTCAAATGGTCCAAAAATACTAGCCAAAATTAGAATTAATCCAATACCACCAATAAAAGAAAAGATGCCTTGAAGCATTACCGTCTCCTAAGTTTGAGATTGACATTAGTTCGGGCTTAAAGAGATTTTATTGCGGGATTAAATGTATTATTGGGCAATGAAAAAGACCTCAAACGAGGTCTTTAGCCATAAACGTTATTCCAATTTATATTGGTAGTATCAAAGGTTATTCAGCAGGCTTTTGGATAACAGCCATAAAGCTCATGATCTCATCGCCGGAATTAACAATGCCATGGAATGAGCCTTCTTCACAAAAGGCCATGTCTCCCGGAACAAGGTTGTACTCAACATCGTTTTCGGTATAGAGCGCGTTGCCTTCGAGGATGTAGTACATTTCGTTATCGCCTACATGCTGGTGATAACCAAGAGAGGTGCCGGGCTCTAAAACGATGCGGCTTACCGTTGTTGTGGTGCCACCAAGGCGATCACCTAACAATAATTTGTCGCGATACATAACCCCTTTGCCACCAGCGACATCTTGATCTTTTTCAGGATTACGATCAGCTTTTGGATATACGGGCATAACTTCCTCCTTGCGGTTTGTTTGACTATATGGTCATGTAATTACGGTAGTAGTTTTTGCGATCTGTGAAACTGCTACGGGTTTCAAAATTGATACGGTTTGCGTTTGCTGTCTTATAGTGTTCCCATTTCCCATGAGTTGAGGTAAGCAACCTGCTCAGGGGTAAGCGTATCGATGGTAACGCCAAGCGTCTCAAGTTTGAGACGAGCAATATCGTTATCAATTGCTTCAGGCACATCATAAACGCCAGGCTCAAGTTCAGTAGCATGGTTAATCATGTATTCAGCGCTTAGGGCTTGGTTAGCAAAACTCATATCCATAACAGAAGCAGGGTGTCCTTCAGCGCAAGAGAGGTTTACCAAGCGGCCATCAGCAAGCAAAACGATGTTGCGACCATCTTCAAGGGTGTATTCCTCAACAAGAGGGCGAAGGGTGTGATGGTTTACGGCATGATCTTCGAGCCAAGGGATATTGATTTCAGAATTGAAATGACCGGAGTTGCAAATAATGGCTCCATCTTTCATGTTCTCAAACATAGGACCATCAATAACATTTAAGTCACCGGTAACGGTAATCCATACATCACAGCGTTTAGCGGCCTCTGCTGCAGGCATAACCTCAAAGCCATCCATGATAGCTTCAAGTGCTTTCAAGGGGTCAACTTCACAAACAATGACGTGTGCACCCATGCCACGACCGCGGTTAGCTACACCGCGTCCACACCAGCCATAGCCAGACACAACAAGGGTGCGGCCTGCAAGTAAGCGATTAGTTGCACGAATGATGCCATCGAGGGTGGATTGACCTGTGCCATAACGGTTGTCAAAGAAGTGTTTAGTCTTGGCTTCGTTAACCGCAATGATGGGGTATTGGAGTGCACCTTGTGCTGCCATAGCAGCAAGACGGACAACACCGGTGGTTGTCTCTTCAGTTCCACCAATGATGGTCTCAAGCGCGTCTTTGCGCAGATCATGAATGCGACCTACCACGTCAGCCCCATCGTCCATAGTAATTTGAGGAAGCGTATCAATGACTGCATCAATGTGCTTATAGTAAGTTTCAGTGTCTTCACCTTTGATGGCAAAAACCGGGATGTCATAATACTTTACGAGTGCTGCTGCTGTGTCGTCTTGGGTGGAAAGAGGATTAGATGCACAGAGCACTACATCAGCGCCACCTGCTTTAAGAGTGCGCATAAGGTTAGCAGTTTCAGTGGTGACATGAAGACAAGCGCCAATACGAATGCCTTCGAGTGGACGTTCTTTTGCAAAGCGTTCGCGGATTGAAGCAAGTACGGGCATGTCGCGGTCTGCCCACAAAATGCGATCACGGCCAGCATCAGCCAGTTCAATGTCTTTAATATCGTAGTTCATACATATCCTTTGCGTTTGTGATGGATAGACTCGATACGGGAGAGACAGATAAGGTCCTCGTACTTTGTGTGACGCTGACCCTCTGTCACTTTTTGTGTTGCATTTGAGGATACCATTACCCAGCACCTTTGGGGGATAAGGTGTGGGAGTCTTTGCAAGGCATCTGACAAAAATCTGACAAATATGGAGGGTATGTGGTTAAAATGACGAATAAATAAGAGATTGTGACCCTTTGGGCTCACGTAATCCTTACGATACCAAAATTCTCTAATCAAATAGATAAAAGTGACTATAATTTCAATTCAAGCAAACACAAGCCCGCAAGAGTATTGTGTGTAAAGTCGTGCAGTATTGCATTGTGCGGTGGATCCACAAAACATTTTGAGTGTTTGATTCCGGTGGAGGAGATATTGTGATCGATTTTTCGTCACTATCATTTGTGGACATATTTAATATGTGCGTATTTCTGGTCTTTACGATCTGTTTTTCGTACCAGATTTTCTACGTATTTGTCGTTCTGACGCGCAAGCCTCCCGTACAAGAGGCTAAAAAGAATCATCGTTATGCGGTTTTAATTTCAGCACGTAATGAAAATGCGGTTATTGGGGATTTGATTCACTCAATTCGTGTCCAAAATTATCCGCAAGATCTGATTGATATTTTTGTTATTGCTGACAACTGTACTGATAACACGGCAGCCGTTGCACAAGAGGCGGGCGCTATTGTTTTCCCTCGCTTCAATACTGAAAACATTGGTAAAGGATATGCCCTTGATTACGGTATTACCTGCATCAAGGAGCTTTACGGAGACAATAATTACGAGGCCTACTTTGTCTTTGACGCCGACAATGTGCTTGATGTGAATTACTTCCGTGAGATGAATAAAGTGTTCGATGGAGGAGCGGTTGCTTCCACAAGCTATCGTAACTCTAAGAATTACGGCTCCAATTGGATTACGGCAGGATATGCCATTTGGTTTATGCGTGAGGCAAAGTATTTGAGCCAAGCGCGTTTAACATTGGGTACGAGTTGTGCGGTATCAGGAACCGGTTTTTTTGTTAGTGCCAAGCTCATTGATAAAATGGGTGGTTGGAAATTCCATCTGTTGACAGAAGACATTGAGTTTTCCACGTATTCCATCTTGAATGGTGAGCGTATCGCCTACTGTCCAACCGCTATGCTCTACGATGAGCAACCTCTTACCTTTAGAGATTCTTGGAACCAGCGCTTCCGCTGGGCAAAAGGCTTCTATCAGGTACTTCTTAAGTATGGCGCACGTCTGTTTGCGGGCATGTGGCGCAATCCTAAAGGCAAGCGTTTTGCGTGCTATGACATGTTCATGACTATCTGTCCTGCCATGTTGCTTACTATTATCACCATTGTGTTTAACGCAGTGATTTTGATTTTGAGTTCGATGGGGCTTATGTCGACCGGTGTTATGCTCACCTCCGCTGCGTCATCTATCTTCTTTTGTTTGTTTAACTTTACGGTCTTCATGTTTGTCTTTGGAGCACTTACTACCTTTACTGAGTGGGATAACATTCGCTCAACTACCCGCAAGAAGATCATGTACATGTTTACCTTCCCACTCTTTCAGTTGACCTACATTCCTATTGCATTAGTTGCTTTGGTAAAGAAGGCAACCTGGAAGCCTATTCAGCACTCCGTTTCTGTTGATGTACAAGAGTTTGCTGATGCGGCGACTAAGGCTCAGGTTGAGGCAAGCAATCGTCTTTAAACGCGTGCGATCGTAGCAGCATAGATTTGAGATACCTGAGCTTGGCGCAAGTATTCTGCTGCTGAGAAAAGTGTTGCACCCGTGGTGTACACATCATCGATCAATATAACGTTGCAGTTTAACGAGCGTAAAAGCAGATCTTCTTTAAACGTAAATGCTCCACGCATATTATTGAGACGTTCTGCTCCATCAAGCGCTCTTTGATCATCTGTTTTGGCTACTTGCAATATAGGCGCATAGGGGAGTTTTAGGTTTTGTGCTACGAGTTTTGCAAACCTATCGACATGGTCAAATCCTCGTCTGGTGTAGGCATCTTTTGTAGCAGGAATGGGGATGATAACAGCGTGTTGGCGCCACCGCGGTGGAATGATCGATGTGATGAGCTCGGCAAAAATATTGGCTAGCCGTTGTTCACCGCCGTCTTTATAGAGTGTAATGAGGTGGACGGAGTCTTCATTAGCAACAAGAGTCGATGCGCAACCATCAAGCGGTAGCGCTCTAAGATTTTTCTTCTTAAGGTTATATGAATTGCATTCAGTGCATACAAGATGTCCCCAAGGTGCACCGCAGGTAGGGCAAGCATCAAGCTGATCCAGATAGGGGAGCTTGTTTCTGCATGAGTGACAGAGAAGTACGCCCGGTGTATCACAAAGGGCGCAGCGCGTGGGCCATAATACTTCACAGGCTGCTTCAAGCACAATTTGAGTGGCTGCTTTAAGACTGCTTCCTTGTTTTGATTGGGCCAAAAGAGGTGTGTCTTGTTGAGAAGAATCAAGCATGATGCTTATGATAGATCCCGTCACTTATGAAAAACCTACCGTGTTCTTATAGCGGTCTCAAAGATGTCTTATCGCAATTTTCGTCGTGTAAACTTTGTCCTTATATCGGGTGAACACGACTTATCAGCACGAGCTTCTGGGCTATCTGCTACACTAAGGAGTGCTTCTTTTAGGTCTGTAGTTGCGGTGTAAACCAAGTCCAAGGCAGATGCGGCCAAAAGGATCCACGTAAGTTGCAAGCATATTGTTTGGACGAGCATGGCGCATCCTAGAGGTAAGTCGTACCGTCTGTTTTTGAGTAGCATAGGGCTACCCAGGCGAGAGAGTGGCGTTGTTTTTTTTGCAGCTAAGCTCCCGTGCGCGAGTGTGGGGTCAAAAACTAGGTCAGCTAAAGGGAGCTCAAATTTTACCTGAGCTAGAAGGAATACGTGCTGATGAATACTCGTCGTAAAGCTTGTTCGAACGTATCAGGAAAGGCGCTTGTTGCGCTTTTTATGGCAGTTCTTGCTATGGTTGTCTTAGCAGGATGCGCCTCGCAATCATATACTCCTGAGAAAAAAGAATCCGTTTTGCCAGCTTCAGCATTGCATACTGATGGGGTATTGCGTGTTGGTGTTGATGCATCATCTGCTCCTTATGCAGCGCAATCTCAGGGTGACATCATGGGAATTGATGTTGATATTGCAGCTGCGCTTGCAGATGAAATGGGCTTGAAGTTGGAACTCGTTGATGTTGGATCTAATGTTGACAGCGCTTTTAGCCAAGAGAATGTTGATATTGTCATGGGTGTAGAAACTACAAGCACTGCATTCTGGACCTCAGAGCCTTACATGGAATCAGCGATCGTGCTTTTTGCTTCTGACCCAACAACTTCTGCTCCAACATCAGGGTCATTCACTATTGCTGCTCAATCGTCATCTATGAGTGCCTGGCAGGTAAATGACCATTTTGGTGAAGAACATTTAATGTCTGAGGCTGATTTAAAGAGCGCTTTTGAGGATTTGCAGGCAGGTAAGGTAAATTATGTTGCTGCTGATTCAACCATCGGTGCTTACGTTGCTCATTCTTTAGGGATTGAGGCTTATCCTGTGGCACTTTTGCAGGATAAAACTGAGTATCGCGTTGCATGCCCTTCTACCGCTTCTGCTGTTCAAACTGCAGTAACTAATGCGTTGACCACATTGCAACGTGGCGGAGTTATTACGGTTATTGAAAACAAGTGGCTTGGTGAAGTAACTTCACTTTCCAATTTGCCTCGTGTGACATCAACGGTAACTCCTGATGCGGGCGATGGTGCTGATCAGGCAGATGAGTCAACCGCATCAACAGAAGATGAAGAATAAGAGGAAGAATAGAACTCTTTAGGAATAGGATTCCTTATTAGAACAAAGCTACCTAAATATATTGGTGCATGAATAAGATGCCAATAAAATAAGATGCCAATAAACACCCAGAGATTCCATGAAAGGCTCTGGGTGTTTTTTTGCGATTCGAATATTTGGATGAAATGTGGAGCAAATGGGGAATAATGGTGAACGAATTATAAAACCTCTGTGATCAGCACTTAGGTTATACCAGGTTATGATTGTATAGAAAACGGCTTTGTGTGATAAGCCTCTTGTAAGGAAATGAAATGCTCGGATTGCGAGAGTGTTTCATAGAGTATATGTTTCGGGAGAGTATATGAATAACGAGCAATATCCCCCTCAAAACCCACAATCAAATAATCTGTCTAATTCAGGTTCTAATTCAGGTGCATCTGACCAAACATCACCTGATCATCTTCAATCAGGAGATGTTCCTCCCGTAGTGTCGGTTCCACCGGTTTCCCAGCCACAGCCTACTCAGGCTTACCATGGATATAAGGCACCTGGCGCAACACCACTATCAGGACAAGAATCTCAATCTTCGTATTATGGAGATCAAAATTCTGATGCTCAATACGGAACCTACTATAACGCTCAATCTGGTGACAGTCAGTCCAGTCAGTCTGGCTATCAGTTTGATTATCAGGCAGCACAAACTGCAGGACAACAGCCGATTCCACCAACACCGCAGCCTTCTCAGTCTAGTGCTCATCATGCAGAACATGCAGCCTCTCTTACGCGTGGCCAAGTGGTGTTATTTGGATTTTTGGGGGCCGCGATCGCATGTATCATCGCGCTCGGGGTTTCTTTCTTTGTACCAGGAACCAATTCTTCTACGACATTGGGAGGTAATGGCGGAACAACTTTTAGTGTGCAGGGTGAAGACGTAACACTTCCTGAAGCGGTTGCTCAAAAAACATTGCCTAGTGTCGTAAATATTGATGTGTATTCAGCACAATCGTCTAATCCTTTTACGCAAAGCTCTGCTTCAACAGCGACTTCTCTTGGTTCAGGCATTATTCTTTCTAAAGATGGCTATATTTTGACTAACTATCACGTTGTTGAAGATGGTCAGCGCTTTGTTGTTGTGGCAAATGCGACAGAATACGAGGCGCGCATTGTTGGAAGTGATCCTTCTTCTGATTTGGCTGTCCTAAAGGTGGATGCAACTGATTTGACTCCTATTGAGATTGGTAGTTCAGCAGATCTCGTTGTGGGCGAATGGGTTATGGCGGTAGGCTCTCCATTTGGACTTGAGCAGTCAGTTTCAACAGGTATTATCTCTGCTGTTTCTCGTTCGACAGCAATGACTTCAACGGATTCAACAACGGTTTACACTAATATGATCCAAACAGATGCAGCTATTAATCCGGGCAATTCAGGCGGTGCTTTAGTTGATGCTGATGGCAAACTTATTGGTGTTAATACGCTCATCGCTTCTGAGTCTGGCTCTTCATCTGGTGTTGGTTTTGCAATTCCTGTTGATTACGCAATCGATATTGCTCAGCAGATTATTGAAGGAAAGACTCCTTCTCATGCACAACTCGGTATTACTATGGTTACCTTATCTGATCAGATTGCTCAGCGTTACAACTTATCAACCTCAACGGGCGTTTATATTAATTCAGTTGTCGATGGGTCAGGTGCTGCTGCGGCAGGTCTTCAAGCAGGTGACATCATCACTAAGATTGATGGGCAGCCTGTGACTGATTCTTCTGAGGTTATGATTGATGTGCGTTCCCACAAGATTGGTGACACGATGGAAGTCACCTATATACGTGACGGGAAAGAGCAAACAACAGAGGTAACGCTTGGTTCAGACGCACATTAGATTTAAACGCGCATTGGTGAGTGAAAGAAGCAATTGGAGGCTCCATTGGCAAAAAAACATAGACGAACGCCGTCAAAGTGTGTTTTTATATGCCTTACAGGATTCTTACATTAATTTTTATCTAATGTGAAACGTGAAGAAAGGAAAGGCATGAAAGCAACTCGCTTCGTAAAGGTTTTCTCAGTTGCTGCAGTTCTTGCACTTGCTCTTTGTGTGCTTGCTGGCTGTGGTTCTGACAATAAGTCTGACGACTACGCCTTAGTAAATGATGGTAAATTAACCGTTGCTATGTCTCCTGACTATCCACCATTTGAGAATCTCGAGAATGGTGAGTACGTTGGTTATGACGTAGCGTTAGGCAAGGCACTTGCAGAGCAACTTGGTCTTGAGTATGAGCCAACCACCATTCAATTTGATGGCTTATTGCCAGCACTTGAATCAGGCGGACAGTGCGATATTGTTATCTCTGGTATGACGGTTACCCCAGAGCGCCAGGATCAGGCTGATTTCACTGAGTCTTACTACGTTGATGATCAGGCCGTTGTTGTTATGAAAGATTCTGGTTATACCTCTGAGAATGTTTCTGAGGAGCTTAACCAAAAGGGTAAAATCATTGCTGTTCAGTCTGGCACTACCGGTGAGGACTTTGCTAAAGAAAACTTCCCCAATGCAACTATCGTAGGCTATGGTAATGCAACTGATAGCTTTGCAGCTCTTCAGTCTGGCAATGCTGATGCTGTTTGGACCAATGCAATTGTTGCTGATCGTATGGTTGCTTCCTCCTTTACAGACTGCGAGGTTGTAAAGACGGTTGCTACCGGTGAAGAGTATGCTATTGCTGTTTCAAAGGATAATCCTGCTTTGACTGAGGCTTTGAATAACGCAATCGCAAAACTCAAAGAAGATGGTGTTTTGGATCAGCTTCAGGTTGACTACTTAGGCTAAACAAAACTGATTGCGTATCTTGCTTTGTACGCTTTGGCGTAAACAGAAGTGCCTAGGCGCTAAAAACAATCTGTTTGAGCATGTTTAAGCATACAACCCTCCTTTCTCTCAGGTATGATGAGTGAGGAGGGTTTCTTTATGCCCTTATTGAGCTATCTGCTAATACGTACATACCTTGAGGAGAAAAGGTTTATGAATAGAGGCGCTAAGAGTCTTACGGTGATTCAAAAGCTCGTTTGCTTGAGTATGCTGGTGGTCATGGCAGCATCAGTGTTTGTAATTTTTCCTGCAACAGCATCAGCACTTGATGTAGAACGTTGTACAGCTCGCGCCAACGCTGAATCAGGTAATGATGTAATGGGTGGTACAACTACCCGAATCACGTGGGAGGGGCAAGCAAGTCCTCAAGAGGATCTCAAAGGCTTGTCATTCACACTTCCTGAAGGCACTACTTTTTCTACTAAGAATTTGCGTGTAACAATGCTCTCAGGTGCCGATCTCATGGAGAGAACCAATGTCACGTTTAAAGAGCACACCGACAATGAGACCTTAACGCTTGATTTTGATGAAGCGCTTCCTGCTGGTGCTTATGTTCGTGTTGAGATTTATGATGTGAAATTTCCCGCTGATGGCGGGGCAATGATTCTCACGGGTACCTATACACTAAGCGATGGGGCAACCTATGAAATTGCCGGCATTCCTGCAATTAATGTTGTGGGCGTTTCTATTCCAGAACAAATCTCTCAAATGCTTAAACAACAAGATTGGGTTCAAGCATGGAACTCTAATAAGTTCTTGCATCTCTTCTTGGATCCAACGCTTTTAGTAACGAGTTTCCCTGTTGTATTCAACGGCTTTTTGATGGCGCTTGCTATTGTTGCAGTAGCGTTCCCCGTTGCTATTCCATTTGGCTTACTTCTTTCATTGATGCGTATGTCAAAGTATCGCGTCTTGCGTGGTATAGCAACTACTTACGTTAATGTCATTCGTGGTACACCGCTCTTCTTGCAGATCTATATTGCTTTCTTTGGTTTGCCGCTTGCAGGTGTGCAAATCCCATCATTTCCCTTGGGTGTCATTGTTCTTTCAATGAACTCGAGCGCGTATCTATGTGAGATTTTCCGCGCAGGTATTCAATCTATTCCTAAAGGACAATTTGAGGCGAGTCGCTCTCTTGGTATGAATGGCGCACAGACTATGCTCTATGTCATCATTCCCCAAACGGTTCGTCGCGTGATTCCTACCATGACGAGTGAATTTATTTTGCTCTACAAAGACACCTCATTGCTGGCGGCCGTAGGTGTTATGGAAGTGGTTATGTACGCAAAGACTATCGTTGCTTCAACAGGCTCTATTACGCCTTATATTGTTGCGGCGTGTTTCTACCTGATTATTACGCTTCCTCTTGCTAAGGTTGTTGGCCATCTTGAAAATTACCTTGCTGGTAATGATGCAGGAACCCATACCAAAAAAGGGAAGCGCAAAAAGATCAAGGGCGGAATCGAAACGGCAGATCAGCTTCAAGAAAATAGCATCTTAAATAATGATGTACTTTCAGCGGGTGTTGCAGAAAAAGCTTCATTCGAACGATCGTGACCCTATAGAGCAGCTATATATGAAGCGTAGTTATCGCATGGATGGTTATCCGTGTAATGCAACGCTTTAGGTGGCTGTGCGGGTAGAAAAGTTTTCTGAATAAGGAATACAGGCTATGACTGATACGGTAAATAAGCACACAGATATGCAAGCGGATACACAAGTAGACACACCACAAACTGCTGAGGTACTTGAAGATGTGGTACTTGATCAACGTGCGGAAGGCTATGTTGCGTCTATTGATAAGCTTGAACCGGTAGTGCGTATTCAAGACTTGCATAAAAGCTATGGAGACTTGCAAGTTATTAAAGGTGTCGATTTAGAAGTCGATCGTGGCGAGGTTGTTGTTATTTTAGGACCATCTGGTTCGGGTAAATCAACTATGTTGCGCTGTATTAATCGTTTAGAAGAGCCCACCAGTGGAAAGATCTTTTTCGAAGACACTGAGATAACAGACAAAAAAACTGACATTAATAAAGTGCGCGCTAAAGTTGGTATGGTGTTTCAAAACTTTAATTTGTTTCCTCATCTCTCCGCTAAGGGCAATGTTATGTTGGCTCAGCGACAAGTGCTCAAACGCTCCAAGGAAGAAGCTGAGCGCATTGCGGTAGAACAGTTAGCACGCGTGGGACTTGCTGAGCGTGTGGACTATAAACCATCACAGCTCTCAGGCGGTCAGCAGCAGCGCGTTGCTATTGCTCGTGCGCTTGCTATGGATCCTCACGTTATGCTTTTTGATGAAGCAACAAGTGCACTTGACCCCGAGCTTGTTCGTGATGTTTTAGGCGTTATGAAAGAGCTTGCAAAAGGCGGTATGACCATGATTGTGGTAACACACGAGATGGGGTTTGCGCGTGATGTGGCTGATCGCGTTATCTTTATGGATGGTGGCGTGATTGTGGAACAAGGTTCCCCTTCTGATGTTTTTGATCACCCGCAACATGATCGTACGAAAAATTTCTTAGGCCACTTAGTCTAGGATGATATAGGTTTTTCGCGAACTCGCTACCGATGTCTAAGTGTGGCATATTTTGCGCTACTATAGATAAGATATAAATCAGAGAGCTTCAGTGTTTGGCAATCTCATCGCCAACGTAAAAGAGAAGCCATGCGAAAGGATATATTCATGACTCAAGGTTATAAGTATAAGCGCGTGCTTTTAAAGCTATCAGGTGAAGCTCTTCAGGGTGATACGGGTTATGGTATTGACCCTAAAGTTGTTGAAGAACTTACGTGCCAGATTAAAGATATTGTTGACGATGGGGTAGAGCTTGCTATTACGGTTGGTGGCGGTAATATCTTCCGTGGTCTTGCAGGATCAGCAGAAGGTATGGATCGTGCGCAGGCAGATTATATTGGCATGTTAGCAACCTGCATGAACGCGCTTGCCTTGCAAGATGCGTTTGAGCGCCATGGGATTCCTACACGCGTAATGAGTGCTATCGAAATGCGTCAAGTATCAGAGCCTTATATTCGTCGTCGTGCTATCCATCATCTCGAAAAAGGCTTTGTTGTAATTTTTGCTGCCGGTACTGGTAATCCCTACTTCACTACTGATACAACTGCAGCGCTTCGTGCCTGTGAAATTAACGCAGAATGCGTAATTAAGGCAACTAAGGTTGACGGAATATATGATTCTGATCCCATGAAGAATCCTGATGCTAAACGCTATGACACCATTACGTATATGGAAGTACTCAATCAGGGATTAAACGTTATGGATTCTACAGCTACTTCGTTATGTATGGATAACAATCTGCCCATTTTAGTATTTGACCTCATGGTTCCTGGTAACATTGAGCGTATCTTAAAAGGAGAAAACATTGGCACTACTGTAGTGGCTGATGATTAAAGAAAGGAAAGCAATGCTGAACGAAATTATGGATAAGGCAAAAAGCCGTATGGAGGCAGCTGAAGAACAGCTCGTCTCTAACTTCGCAACAGTTCGTACTGGTCGTGCTAACGCAATGATTCTTGACCGCGTTAAGGCTGAGTACTACGGCACGCTTACCCCTATTAATCAGATGGCTGCTATCAAGACTCCTGACGCTCATACTCTTGTTATTGAACCATGGGATAAAAGCGCATTGGGTGCTATTGATCAGGCAATTCAAAAATCTGATTTGGGTATTTCTCCTAATAACGATGGGTCAGTTATTCGCCTGTCGTTCCCGCCTTTAACTGAAGAGCGTCGTAAGGAGTTTGTAAAGCAATGTCGCAGTTATGCTGAAGAGGCTCGTGTTGCTATTCGCAATGCTCGTCGTGATGCTAACGCTGCAGCTGAAAAGATGGTTAAAAGCGACAATCTTCCTGAAGATGATTTACGTCATGCCGAAGCTGAAATCCAAAAGCTTACTGATGGTTATATTGCCATGGTCGATAATCAGCTTAGCACTAAAGAAAAGGAACTCATGTCTATCTAGAGGGGCTTAAAAGATGCGCAAGACCCTTGACTACATCTTTCCGGATCCACCAGCTGGGCTCAATCCTCAGGATCTTGATCAATCAAATATTCCAACCCACATTGCCGTCATTATGGACGGCAATGGTCGTTGGGCGCAACAGCGCTCAAAAACGCGCTTATCAGGCCACAAGGCTGGTATCGAAGCAGTACGTGAAACTATTCGATGCGCTAATGATATGGGTGTTGATTATCTAACGATTTATGCGTTTTCTTCTGAAAATTGGAAGCGTCCTCAAGATGAAGTTTCGGGGCTTATGGATCTGTTTGCAAAGACTATGCTTGCAGAGGTGGATGAACTTGATAAAGAGGGCGTTCGCGTCAAAGCTATCGGTGGCCTTAGTGCGCTTCCTCCTAAAACAAAAGCAGCCTTTGAAACCGCGTGGGAGCAAACTAAAGCCAATACTGGCATGACGCTTCTTGTCTGTGTCAATTATGGCGGTCGTCAAGAGATCTTATCTGCGGTGCAGTCGTATCTTGATTCTGCTCCTGAAGGTGAACGCACTCCTTTAGATGAGCAAGAATTTTCACGCCATCTTTATACTGCCAATATTCCTGATCCCGATTTGCTTATTCGCACTTCAGGAGAGATGAGAATCTCTAATTTTTTGTTATGGCAGATTGCTTATGCTGAATTTTATTGTACTCCAGTGCTGTGGCCTGATTTTGATCGCTATGAATTATTGCGTGCCGTGCTTGACTATCAGGGTCGTACAAGAAGATTCGGGGCGGTCTAGATAGTATGGCTGATCCACAAGTTCGCAGATCGTTTAATCCCGCTACCCCTAAGTACGCGCCTGGCTCAGTTGAGGTAAAGGCGCGTATTGTCCAAGGAGAACAGGGTACTTTTTTCGAATCAGTCGATGAGTTTGTGCCGCGTGAAGAAGGGGCGCGTATTATTGACGATGCGGATGGGAAACGCGACAAAAAGCGTTCTGAGCGTCTTCGTCAAAAGGCACTTGATAAAGTTCCGAGCAAGCTTCGCAATCCCTCCAACCTTCAGGTGCGTATACGCACCGGTGTCGTTTATATCAGTGTGACACTCATCTGTATGTTGATTTCAGATGCCACGGCGGCTTGTTATCTTGCGTTGCTTTCTGCTATTTGTGCGGGTGAATTTTATTACATGCTTCGCTCTGATGCCAAGTTGCCCAATGAATTAATTGGCATTACTGCTGCTGCGCTCTTCCCATTGGCAATGTGGCTTTTTGGTCCGGTAGGGGTTGGCATTGTTTTTGCGGGTCTATGTCTTGTTCTGCTGGTATGGTATGTGTTTTGGTTGCGTGCCCGTATTGCTGATGTTGCGGTGAGTTTGTTTGGCGCACTGTATACCGGTATGGCTATGTCACTTGCCATGCTTATTAAAATGGCAATACCAGGGCTTTGGGGTGGCGTTCTTGTATTAGGAATTTTCCTTTCTATCTGGGGTAATGATGCATTTGCTTATTTAATTGGTTCAGCTATTGGTAAGCATAAACTAGCTCCAGCAGTATCACCTAAGAAAAGCTGGGAAGGCTTTATTGCAGGGCTTATCTTTTCGATGGGACTCTGGTGTGTCTTAACCTTTATCCCCGGTGTCACCATGTCGCTTGTGCAGGCGCTTGTGTTTGGTTTTATTTGTGGGGTGCTTGGTGTTTTGGGGGATCTCGTCGAGTCGCGTATTAAGCGCAATTCTGGTTTTAAAGATTCAGGAACCATTATGCCAGGTCATGGTGGTTTGCTCGATCGCTGTGATTCGCAGTTTTTGGTTACCGTGTCAGCTGCACTCTTATTGATATTTGGAGGATGTATACCCTATGTTTGGGCCTAGTTCGTATGCCGAATCACGTGGTGTTCCCTTTGATCCCGCTATCCAGCAAGGAGTGGTGATAGTAGGCTCAACGGGATCTATTGGCACACAAACACTTGATGTGGTGCGTCAACATCCTGACCGCTTGCATGTTGTGGCACTGGTTGCTCACTCTCGCACTGATGAGCTTTTTAAACAGGCTGAGGAATTCTGTGTCCCGTATGTTGTTGTGGGGGATGAGGAAAAACGCATCCTTGGGTCAGATGCTGCCGGTTCTGAATCTGTTGTTACCTACGGTTACGATGCTGTGCTTGATGTATGCGATCTTGACGCTGATATCATTGTGAACTCTCTGGTGGGAGCAGTTGGTTTGCGCGTGAGTTATGCAGCACTGCAGAGCGGAAAACGCTTGGCGCTCGCTAACAAAGAATCCTTGGTTGTTGGCGGGGATCTTTTGATGCCACTTGCTCATAAGCGTGATCGCGAGAATGGGTATGCTGGCACACTGATGCCTATCGACTCAGAGCATGGCGCAATTTATCAATGTCTTTTGGGTGAGAATCTCGATGAGGTTACTGCATTATGGGTAACAGCTTCAGGGGGACCTTTCAGGGGTAAAAAGCGCAGTGACCTTGAGCAGGTAACTCCCAAACAGGCGCTTGCGCATCCGACGTGGCATATGGGTCCTAAAATCACTATCGACTCATCGACCTTAATGAATAAAGGGCTTGAAGTGATTGAGGCACATCATCTTTTTGCCATGCCCTATGACAAGATCAAGGTAGTGGTGCAGCCCCAATCTGCCATTCATTCTATGGTTGAATTTTCCGATGGGTCCGTTAAGGCGCATTTAGGTACTACTGATATGCGCATTCCTATCCAATTTGCTCTTTCGTTTCCTGAACGCTGGAGTGCGCCGGTTGCGCCCCTTGATTTTAGAACACTCGGATCGCTTGAATTTGCCGCTCCCGATACTGAGACGTTTCGTTGCCTTGCGCTTGCTTATCGTGCAGGCCGCAAGGGAGGTACGCTCCCTTGCGCTATGAACGCTGCCAATGAAGTTGCTGTTGCATCTTTTTTGGCGGGCGAGTTACCGTTTTTGGGTATTGCAGAAGTCATCGAGATGGTTATGGATCTTACGGTGCCAGAACCGGTTTGTAGTATTGAACAGCTGATGGATGTTGATGCGGTTGCTCGTGCAGAAGCTAAGCGTCTCATCGCTATGCGCTTATAATCTTCATAACGAGCATTTATAATACAGCCCATGGATATTCTTATAATGATACTCGCTGCCACGCTTATTTTGGGCTTTTTGGTCTTTATACATGAGGGTGGTCATTTTCTTGCGGCACGTGCATTTGGTGTGCGTGTTACCGAATTTATGCTTGGCCTTCCTGGTCCCAACGTGGGAGTAGTATGGAAGGGTACGAAGTTTGGCGTTACGGTACTTCCGTTGGGAGGATATGCCAATGTATGCGGGATGACGGCACCAACTCAGTCTTCTGAGGTTACCTCTGCTGTCCTTGCTTATGTATATGCTCACGGTGCGGTATTGCTAGAGGATGTGCAGGCTGCATGCAATCTCTCTGAGGATGATGCCTACAATGTGCTTGAGGACCTATCGGAGTGGGGAAGTATCAAGCGTCCTCTTAAGAGCGATGAGTTTAATGTATATCGCACACCTGCTATGGAAGGGTTTGCGCAAGGGCAAGCGCATATCAATTTTGATCCTGATGCTTTATATGAGGCTGAGGTGCGCCAGCAGTATTTTTCATTACCGTTTTGGAAGCGCTCAGTCATTTTGCTTGCCGGGCCTGTTATGAATCTTCTTTTTGCACTGGTGGCATTTTTGTTGATCTATTCTGTTTTAGGCGTTGATGTTACTAATACCGCAACAGGAGAAGTAAGCCATATGACATTGAGTCCACTTGAATCCATACAAGCTGGTCTCAATCTTATAGGGATGACGGTAGTGGCTATCGCAGGGCTTTTTAATCCCGCAACAGCAGCTGATACGGTCTCGCAATCAACATCTATCATTGGTATAGCGGTTATGTCAAAAACAGCGGTCGAAGCTGGTTTTATGACAACGCTTATGTTTTCAGCAATCATTTCAGTATCATTGGGACTTATGAACTTACTTCCCATTCCTCCGCTTGATGGCGGCCGTTTTGCTGTTGAAATATTTCAAAAAATCAGCAAGAAAACGGTGTCAACGCGCGCACTCAATTACCTATCTTTTGCTGGCATGGCGCTCTTTATTGGGTTGTTTGTTATTATGGCTAACCAAGATATCCAACGATTCATTTTTGGGAATTGGGGGTAGGGTATTTCATGGAGGTACTGCGCAAGAGGGAGGCAGGCTATGTCTCATAACACAACGCGTCAGGTTATGGTTGGGAATGTACCCCTTGGCGGTGGCGCTCCTATTGCTGTGCAGTCCATGCTGAATTTGCCGCTTTCTGACGTAGAGGCAAATATTTCAGAAATATCTCGATTAGCTGACGCCGGATGCGAGATTATTCGCATAGCCATTCCTGATAAAGCTGCACTTGATCCATTTGAAGCGATTTGTGCACGATCGCCGCTTCCGGTAGTTGCTGATATTCATTTCAGCGCTCATCTTGCTATTGAGGCGGCAAAACGCGGTGCTGCTAAATTGCGTATTAATCCTGGCAATATTGGAGGGCTTGAAAAAACAGCTGAGGTGCTTGAGGTTGCACAAGCGTGTCATATTCCGGTACGCATTGGTGTTAATGCAGGCTCCCTTGATGATGCGATTGCTCAGCGCGCAGATCTCACCTTGCCTGAAAAACTGGTGCAATCTGCACGCGACTATGTTGCTTTTTGCGAATCAGTTGGATTTTACGATGTTGTGGTATCTGCTAAGGCTCATGACGTTAACACAACGGTTATGACCTATCGCCTTCTTAATGAGTGTATGCCTAAGGTTCCGCTTCATATTGGGGTAACGGAAGCAGGAACACTTTTCCAGGGTTTGATTAAATCAAGTGCTGGATTGGGAATTTTGTTGTCGGAAAATATAGGAGATACGCTCAGAATTTCACTTACTGATGACCCAATCGAGGAAGTTCGTGCCTGTTGGGGATTGCTTGGTGCACTCAATATCCGCAAGCGCTATCCTGAATTGGTGAGCTGCCCTACGTGTGGCCGTTGTAAGGTGGATTTGATTAATCTTGCAAATCAAGTAGAGGCGCGTCTTAAAAATATTGCTCAACCGGTAAGCGTTGCAGTCATGGGCTGTGTTGTGAATGGGCCAGGTGAAGCAAGTGATGCTGATATTGGTGTTGCTTGCGGTGATGGATCTGGGGTGATTTTTGCACACGGTAAGACCTTACGCAAGGTACCCGAAGATGAAATAGTTGATGCATTGATGGAAGAGATTGGACGGTTATGACAGAAATTACGCGCATGTCAAAGCTTTATGCACCTACTTTAAAAGAGGATCCAGCAGATGCTGAAATTGCTTCTCATAAACTACTGGTGCGCGCGGGGATGATTAGAAAAGTCGCTTCTGGAATTTATGCCTATCTTCCATTAGGTAAGCGTGTGTTGGCAAAAATTGAAAATATTGTCCGTGAAGAAATGGACGCAACGGGCGCTCAAGAGATGTTGATGCCAGCCCTGCAGCCTGCAGAACTTTGGCATGAATCTGGCCGATGGGATGACTACGGACCTGAATTGATGCGTTTACAGGATCGTCATGATCATGGTTTTGCGCTCGGTCCAACTCATGAAGAGCTGATCACAGCCATTGTGCGTAATGAGTTGCGTTCTTATCGTCAGCTTCCTACAACGTTGTATCAAATTCAATCAAAGTTTCGTGATGAGATTAGGCCTCGCTTTGGTCTTTTGCGCTCACGTGAATTCATTATGAAAGATGCGTATTCTTTCCATACTTCTCAAGAGTCTTTACAAGAGACCTATGATCGTATGAGTGAAGCGTACGGTTCAATTTGCGATCGTTGTGGGTTGGAGTACCGTCCCGTTGTTGCTGATGGTGGACAAATTGGCGGTAGCGTTACAACAGAATTTATGGCGCTTGCTGATGCGGGTGAAGCAGAATTGGTATATTGTCCTTCGTGCGATTGGGCTGCTAACACTGAAGCGGGTGAGTGCATTCCTCACCCTGAGTCATTTGGTAAAACTGAGTTGGAAAAAATTTCAACACCCGGTGTTAATACTATCGATTCTCTCGCTGCTTTCTTGGGCTGCTCGGAAGCTGCTACGGTTAAAGCTATGGTGGGTAAAGATGGCTCGGGTAAGGTAGTTGCTCTCTTTATTCCGGGAGATCATGAGTTGAACGAACTTAAGGCAGAGCGTGTATTCCCGGGATTTGAGCTACTTACTGATGAAGAGCTTGAGGCAGTTGGACTCCCTAAAGGTTCTATTGGACCGGTCAATTTACCTGATGGTGTACTATGCGCCGCTGATCGCTCCCTGCAAGCTATCCCTGATTGGGTTGTTGGTGCAAATGAAGCAGGCTTCCATTATGTCGGTGCTTGCCATGGTCGTGATTTTACCGTTGATGCCTGGGCTGATTTTTGTGTAGTTGCTCCTGGCGATACGTGTCCGGTATGTGGAGCTACCCTTGAAGGTGCGCGTGGTATTGAAGTATCGCAGGTTTTCCAGCTTGGTGATAAATACTCTAAAAATATGGGTGCAGTATATTCTGCAGAAGATGGATCAGATCAGCCCTTTATTATGGGTTGTTATGGTGTTGGTGTTTCTCGTACGCTTGCTGCAGTTGTGGAGCAGCACAATGATGAATATGGCATCATATGGCCAAGCTCTATTGCACCTGCTCATGTTGTGGTTATTCCACTCACGGTTGGTGATGAGGTAGTCTATCCTGTCGCTGAACAGATTGCTCAAAAACTTGCTGCAGATGGACTTGAGGTAGTTATTGATGATCGTGATGAGCGTCCTGGTTCTAAATTTGCAGATGCTGATCTTATTGGTTGGCCTGTTCAGATTGTGGTCGGTAAACGTGGCATTAAAGAGGGGACTGTTGAGATCAAGCAGCGCAGCGTAGGTGAGAAAGTCTCAGTGCCGCTGGATGCGCTTGATGAAGGACTTGCATGGCTCCACGAAGAGCTTGAAGCTGCAGCGTGCTCTTCTGCCTGTGGCAAGTAGCATGTGTGCACATCACATTAGCCAACAAGTAAAACGGGTACCACGTTAAGGTGTCTATGATTCAACAACAAACAAAACTTCCAGAGCTGCTTGCTCCCGCCGGAGGGATGGAGCAGCTCTTTTATGCGCTTCTTTTTGGTGCTGATGCGGTTTATCTAGCTTGTGATCGGTTTGGTTTGCGTCAGCGGGCATCTAATTTCTCGCTTGATGAACTTCCACGCGCAGTCGAACTTGCTCATTCCTATGGTGCACGAGTCCATGTAACACTCAATGCCTATGCACATGATGATGATCTTGATGCCCTTCCTGCATATGTTCGTGCAATTGAGCAAGCAGGCGTTGATGCTGTTATTGTGAGCGATCTTGGTGTACTGGCGCTCGTTAAAGAGACGGCACCTGATTTAGAAATTCATGTTTCTACCCAGGCTTCTGTTTCCAATAGTGCTGCAGCACGTATGTGGTATCAATTAGGCGCACGTCGTGTGGTTTGCGCTCGTGAGATGTCGCTTGCAGAAATTGCACAACTTAAGCGTGAAATTCCTAGTGATATGGAAGTGGAAGTTTTTGTGCATGGGGCGATGTGTATGGCTATTTCGGGTCGGTGTCTTATCTCCGACTTCCTCGCAGATCGTCATGCTAATCAAGGTCATTGTGTTCAACCGTGTCGATGGGAATACCATTTGACGGAACCGAGTCGTCCGGGCCAAGAATTTCCGATTGAAGAAGATACTCATGGTACCCACATCATGAATTCTAAAGATCTTAATATGCTTGATCATATTGATGATCTTGTAGCTGCTGGTGTTGACTCGATTAAAATTGAGGGACGCGTTAAAAAAGCTTTTTATGTTGCTACGGTGGTAAATGCTTATCGCCAAGTGCTTGATGGTGCAGATCCACGCGACTGGCAACCTGAACTTGATACTATTTCGCATAGACCTTACCATACGGGCTTTTTCTATGGACCGGCTGCTCAGTCATTTGAAGAAGATGTTTATGTGCAACGATGTGACTGGGTTGCAGAGGTATGTGAAGACGCATTATGCACTGAAAGTGATTCTTCGCAGCGTGTTTTGGTACGATGTCGTAATCGCTTCTATGAGGGCGATACGCTTGAAATCCTTTCTCCTCACACTCCTGTTCGCAACTTTGTAGTTACCAATCTTGCTGAAGTATTTGAAGGGTATGATGAACAGGGTAATCCGCGCGTAACAACAGTGCCTGTCGATACCGCTTCAAAAGCAATGGGTCTCTACCAATTTGATAAGCCTTGCATAATGCATAATCATGACATGTTGCGAGTGAGACGCAAGGATATTTCTAAGAAGAACTAATTCTCAGTATAAACAGCATCAATCGTTGTTATCATCATGACAAGGAGTTTGGAAGGAGTTTCTATGGGACGTATGTCTACCGAACCTTTGCAGCTTGCATCGGTTGATGATTTGGTCAATTATTTGCGCACTGCACATGCTGCTTATATGCAGTATGGGGAGCAAACGTATTATTTGACTGACGCTAATGATATTTATTGGCGCGCTCAAGATACTAACGTTTTAAATGAAAAAGATCACTTTATTGATTGCTCTGATCTTGTTCCTGTGTTGACGGATTTTGTGGATCTTCCTTTCAGGGATGGTAAATCTATCCGTGACATGTTTGATCGTGCAACATTTTATGGTTCAGTAAAGATTGATGGTCAAGGTACTCCTGTTCCTATTATTTAAAGGATTTTTCTGGTTGAGAACTGGCATCATTTAGAGGTTCTGTTGCCCAGAAAAATGATGTAAAAACCTTGTCTCTTATCACGAGTATGGTATAGTGGTTTAACGCTTTGGGGCATTAGCTCAGCTGGGAGAGCGCATGGCTGGCAGCCATGAGGTCAGGGGTTCGATCCCCCTATGCTCCACCACATTCAATAGCGGGTTGAATTGTTTTTACGAAGGCAGTTCACCCGCTTTTTAATTTTCATCAGAGTTTCTTGCAGGGTTTCTTGTGGTTTTCATACCAATACGTTTTGTTCATGCTCTTTGTTGCTAGAAGTTTCACTTTGTGAAAGAGTCTTGTTGCTGAATCTTCATACTCCATTTATACACTGATAATGGTTGCTGGAGGAGTGATCATATAGTAGATGCATCCTCAAGCAATAAAAAGTAAACGCAAACTGACAGATAAACTAAAGACAGGTGAGTAGTCATGTGTACGGGAGTTAGATTTACTGACGATCAGGGTAATTTTTATTTTGGCCGTAATCTTGATTGGTGTGAAGAATATGGCCAAGGTTTTGTCATCACTCCAACAGGGGCGAAAGTTCCATCGCCTTATTTAGGAAC
The DNA here is from genome assembly GCA_905215035.1 of uncultured bacterium. Taxonomy (GTDB): domain Bacteria; phylum Actinomycetota; class Coriobacteriia; order Coriobacteriales; family Eggerthellaceae; genus Anaerotardibacter. Next base: position 6,483 of record CAJMOJ010000022.1, on the reverse strand, counting down.
CATGCCGTTGCAATATCCTGTTATTGGTGTTGCGATCGTTGTTGATGATGCGCCACTCTATCTTGATTGTGCTAATAATGCAGGCTTGAGTGCTGCAGGACTTAACTTCCCTGGATATGCTCATTTTGCTCCTGGACCTATTGAGGGAACTACCAACGTGGCAGTATATGAATTTCCTCTTTGGCTTTGTGCCAACTTTAAGTCAACTGCCGAGGTTAAAGAAGCACTCAAGACAGTAACAATTGTTAATAAGCCTATCAATGATCAGTATCCCGTTGCTATGCTTCATTGGCTTGTATGTGATAAAGAGGGTTCGATTGTTGTTGAGGCTACCAAGAATGGTATTGAGGTATACGACAATGAACTTGACGTGCTTACTAACCAGCCAGGCTATATGTGGCATCGTGAGAATGTACGCAATTATCTGTCAATTTCTAATGAGTATCCTCAGGAAGCCATCACGTGGACCCGTGCAAATTTAGTACCATTTAGTTCAGGATCTATGATGCAAGGGCTGCCCGGTGCCTTTGATCCGGCATCACGCTTTGTTCGCGCCGCTTACCTTAATGCACACTATCCTATCAAGGAGGGCGAAGTTGCTAACGTTTTGCGTCTTCTCCATACTTTGGAAGGGGTTGCAATGTGTGAGGGCGGAACGTATATGAGTAATAATAAATTCGAATATACGCTCTATTCGGATTGCTACTCTATGGCAAGTGGTACGTATTATTACAGTAGCTGTAATGATCTTGCTATCAAGCAATGTTGCATCAACGATTATGATTTAACGAGTGATAAGGTTATCATTTGTTAGTAGCTGGTTGGCAATGGTTTGCTTGTCTGTATTGAGCAGATACGATGAGTTATTTGAAGAAGCAATTTGAATAAAGAGGTTAGGTGAGTAACGGCAATGAAGGTGGCAGTGAGTGCCTGTTTATTAGGGGTACCCTGTCGTTTTGATGGTCGCTCCAAGCAAGATCCTCGTGTTCAATCCTTTATAGAGACTGGTGTCCATAATGGGGTGCCAGTCTCTGTTTGTTTGATCTGCCCTGAAGTTATGGCGGGGCTTTCTATTCCCCATCCACCTCACGAAATCAAACAGGATGATCAAGGCTCCTATCGCGTACTTGATGAATGGGGTCAAGATGCAACAGAAATATTTATTGAAGGAGCACAGAGGGCCTGTGAGAAGGCGTGTAGGGCAGGATGTACCCATGCAATTTTGAAGGCAAAGTCGCCGTCGTGCGGGGTGGGAGAAATTTATGATGGCACTTTTACAGGAACGCTTGTTCCTGGAGATGGTATAGCTGCGCGCATGTTGCAAGAAGAGGGAATCTGCGTTGCTACGGAAAAAGATTTTGAGAGAAAGTTTGGTCTTTAAACGGGGGTTGGCGTGGAGTCTTTGTTGGCAAGGTAAGCCATAGCTGCTTCAGTTGCTTTTCCAGAGACACCAGAGATTACCGTAATACCAGCGCGTTCCATCTGCTCTTTGTCGTGTGCAGAAATTGCCCCACACAGTAAAACACGTACCTCAATTTGGCGCAAAAAATTGGCTTGAGAGCCACAAAGATGACCAGAACTGGGGAGGTTACGTGAATCAACTAACTGATTATTTTCAACTTTGTAATAGTTGAAATTAGTGCAACTACCAAAGTGAGGGCTTACATCAAGTCCTTGGCTTGCAACAGCAATGCGCACGTATTCCTCCTTCCTAGTAGTGCTGGTCGAACACTCGTGTGAGCATGTTGGTGCAAGTTGTTTTTTTGTAAAAGTAATTCGCTCAAGGCAGTGTTCTACAAATAACAATTGCGGGATTAAAAACGTTTGAATAAACGATACTTTGCTGCGTTTGTCTCACTTTGTATGTTTTGGCAAACGGTGTAGTTGTGACTGCTTGAGGTTTCTTGATTCGTACGCTTTAGCGTGCCTGCTACCATCGGCCAAAAGTTTTCAAATTAAATCTTGCATTATTCAGCTTGCTTTGTGATAATAACAAAGCTGCAATCAGCATTGGTCCCCATCGTCTAGCGGTTAGGACGCGGCCCTTTCAAGGCCGAAACACGGGTTCGATTCCCGTTGGGGGCACCATGAAGATTATTGAGGTTTCCTTTTGGGAACCTTTTTTATTATGGTGATGTTATAAGTTAAACAACAGATTTACGCTAACAGGGGCTGATGAACATAACCATGAATGGTGTTGGTTATCTCATAAAGCAATTTATGAAGTTTGGCGTTGTTGGATTTATCGCCTTCTTTATCGACTATGGCACCATGATCTTTTTAACCGAAGTGTTTGGAGTGCCCTATCTGATTTCCACAACTGCGGGCTTTATTGTTTCAGTTATTTTTAACTATCTTGCTTCTATGCGCTATGTCTTTGTGCATAAAGAGGGATTATCACGTCGCAAAGAGTTTATTATCTTCATTGTTCTTTCTGTTATTGGTCTTGGTCTCAATGATGTATTGATGTGGGTTTTCGTAGATTTTGCGTTCATTGATTATCGTATTTCTAAAATCATTGTTACCGCTATCGTTATGATTTATAACTTCATTACGCGCAAAGTCTTTTTGGATGCAAGCTAAAAATCAAAAGGATTGGTCATTGCAAATTCAAATGCATTGATTTAGTGGTTAAGCCATTACTTTCATACTTACCCGTTACAATAAGTGTTGTGCAAATATAGTATTTAGGGCAGGGGAGCACAAAAGTATGAACGTTTCTTTCAGAGTTATGAGACGTAGTGGTGATAAGGCCTACATTCTCTCTGAAATAACCGGCTATGATAAGCGACTTCCCGTAGTACTTACGGCTTCAACTGAAGCGGGTGTACGTATTCCGTCTGATTCGTTTCCTTACTGGAACAACAATGATGATATGGAATTATTTGAAGTTCTTTCAGATGCCACATTAGCTACGCGCGGTAGTTTGGTTGCGCGCCCACATACTAAAAACACCGCTGATGTACGCTTTTTCGTGGTTGTTTTGCCGTGGCTTGATATCCGTAAATGGATACTTGAGTTTAATGCGGTTGACGCCAGCGGAGAGGTTGTATCAAGCTGTGTTAAACGCATTGATACGAGTTCGGCTATTTGGCTTGATAAACTCAATGATTTTACTAATCAGCATCGCGGAAATGCTATCGAAGGGCTTGATGGTAGCTATATTCATGATCGTATCCATGTACATTTTTTGCGTGCTGTAGAAGAAGATGAGGGTGTACTCGTTACAGCGCTTGCTGAAATGCCTTACCACGAAGAATCAGTTATCGAATTTGATTTTTTGGATGGGGTAGGACAACCTAAACACGTTGACTATCACGTCATTGAAGATAGCGTTGATCGTGCGGTTGGTTATGGAACCCTTGATCGACGCTATACCATGATTACGTTTATGGTTGATAAAAATGATCCTTCAACGTGTGTGTGCATTACGGATACGGTAGGACAAATTGCTCCTGGGTTTGCTATGTTGGGAACCCAGTGCTTGTATGAGCTTATCGGATCAACATATAATTTGACCATAGATGCTGATGAAGATCCAGATTACGACTATTGGTTTGATACGTATCATCGCGTTGATCTTCCCACGCTGTTAGAGCAAGTAGCAGCTCGCCTTGATTACACACCACTTTTGAGCCTTGTTGTGTATGTCGCTCAAAGTCCTATGCATCATCTTTTTGAATTGGCACAATCGCTTCTTGCGCAATCCTATGGAAAATGGGAACTTATTCTCGTTAATGATGGCAGTCAAGATACGGTCTTAAATGATCTTATGAGCTCTCTTCAAGATGATCGTATTTTTGCGGTTCGTTCAACATCTGAAGCCAGTTTCGGTGATTATATTCAAACAGGTATTGACGCTGCAGAGGGCGAATTTATTGGCTTTATCCGCCCTTCAAACAAGCTTGCTCCTGATGCATTATTCGAATTTGTGCGCAAGGTAAACGATAATGAACTTTGCGACATGATTTATTGTGATGCTGATATTTATGATGCTCAAGGAGTGCATTCGAGTCCAACTTTGCGACCAGATTTTTCTCCGGAGCTTTTACGCTCAACTAACTATATACGTGATTTCATCATGATTCGTTCAGGGGTAATGCACGCAATTGGAGATCTTTCTCAGTTTGTTGAAGGTGCGTTTTTTTACGATCTTGTCTTGCGTTCTACTGAAGCCGCGCGCCAAGTGTGCCATGTTCCGCGCATTCTGTGCCATAAACGGTATGCAACAACTAATTTGCCTGCTGATTACGATGTTGCGCGTGCGCAAGAAGCGGGAAGACGAGCGCTTGTTAACCACTGTCAGCGTGTGGGAATTAAAGCAGAAATTCTTTCGACCGATCGCCAAAAATGCTATTACGTGCGTCATGTACTTACGTCGACGCCGCTTGTTTCAATTATTATTCCCACACAAGATAATGCGCATGAGGTTATGCAATGTCTTCTTTCCATTAAGGCAAAGATTCACTACACCAATTATGAGGTGTTAATACTTGATGGTGGATCAACTGACCCTGATACATGGAAAACTTATGAGCAGATCACACAGCGTTTCTCGCAGGCGCAAATCGTTACTATCGAGGATAGGTCAAATAGAGCGGAATTTCTCAATAAGGCTGTTGCTCAGGCAAAGGGAGAGTTTATCCTATTCCTAAATGATGATGTGCGGGTGCTTACCGAAGATGCGCTTGAGGCAATGCTTGGTTATTTCCAACTCGATGATGTTGGTGTTGTGGGTGCTAAGCGTTTGTTTATTGATAATACCGTTGAGCATACGGGGTTACTTGTTGGCGGAGACACTCAAGAGCATATATCAACACCACTTTTTAAGTTTATGCCTCATGATTGGGAGGGGTATCAACATAGAGCACAGCTTGCGCAAAATGTAAGCGCTGTGTCGGGGGATTGCATGATGGTTCGCCGTGCTATGTTTGATAAAGTTGGTGGATTTACCCCAGAGTTTGCAACGTTTTACCCTCACCTTGATTTCTGCATGAAGGCGCAGCAAGCTGGTTATTACGTAGTATTTACGCCGCATGTGGTTTTGTCGCACTTCAAATCAATATCACAGACGCATACTTATTCAGAGGAATTATCTTTGCAGCTCAGGCGTGAGGCAGCGTACTTTCAGTACTTATGGCCGCGCATTTTTGTTGAAGGTGATCCGTATTCAAATCCTAATCTTGATCCTACCAGTCCCTACTTTGCTTTGAAGTGGTAGGTTTTCAAGACCGCAAGATCGTATAGAGAAGGATTATTCCTGTATGAATGTTCGTCTTGAAAGTGTTTGCCATGGTGATGGCAAAGTATTTTTACAACTTGTTATTGATCGGCTTCTGCCTGAGGCATTTGTGACGTTACAGGTTTTTCTGAAAGATGGTACAGAGATTCCTGCGCATTTGTTTCCTTTTAGACCATTAGATGAGCATTCTGAGGCAAATTTTGTTGTTGTTTTGCCCCACTTTGACATTCGTGAAGTGGATCTTAGCTTTTCTGAGATTGGGCTAGGCGACAAACTTATTAGTCAGGCACGCTTAACTGCTGAAATTAATCTGATTAAGTGGAAGACGCGTATTAATGCTCTTGTTCGCTCTGAACTTACTCAACAGATGCTTGATATTGAGCGTGAGTATTGTGCCGATCGCATGAATATCTACTTTACTGAAGCAATTGATGAGGGCGCAGAAGTCATTGTTAAGATGTTGGTAGACATGCCACAGGATCCTGATTGTGATGTGCGTGTTGATTTTCTTGACGAGGGAGGTCTTGCGCGCAACTTACCGGTCTATCCGCTTATTGATGAAGTGATTCCGGCTACTGAATTGGGTGGATTCGATCGTTTACAAGTAGGTTTTTCAGTACGTGTTCCCCGCGATCGTATCGAATTTACTGCTCATGCCTATGATGCCAATGGCCTCATAGCAGGAGGGTTTGCTCGTTTTTGTGATGAAACGTATGAGCCACTGGCGGCACTCTTTACGCGAGCTACTCTTGATGCAGGCCAGGATCCACTTTATGAACAGTGGTACCACTATCATTGTGCTACGTTAGCGTCTCTTGCACTTCAGCGTCAGACGGTGCTTCCTTATGAACCTAAAATTTCTTTGATCATTCCACTTTACGGTTTCGATCGCGTGCATGCACGTGCATGTCTTCATGCGCTTGAGCTTCAAACGTACTCCAATTTTGAAGTAGTGTTGGTTGATGCTTGTGCAGAAGAGCAAACCTACGATGGGCTTCTTGACGAATGGGAGCATGATGAGCGGTTTGTTCATATTGCTGCCGATGAATCAATGCAGGAGGCAACAGCAGCGCTTACGGGTCTTATGCAATCAACTGGGGAGTACAAGGCTCTTTTATTTCCATCGGTTGTCCTAGCACCTGAAGCATTGTTTGAGTTTGTGCGTCGTATTAACGAATGCCTGGAGCTCAATGACAGAGAGCAACAAGATGAGGAGCTGCCGTCATATAAGCGTCCCGGCT
>CAJMOJ010000021.1 GCA_905215035.1 uncultured bacterium | reverse complement strand
TACATAAGGACTCAGAAGTTCTCAAGGTTCACTAAAATATTGAATTTTTAAAGGGGATCAATCAACGACATCAATCAGCTTCTTGCAAGCATGAACGATTGAACGCTTTTATACGATATGAGCACGCAAAATATCGGTAGAATTGCATTTTTGTTTACTATTCATCTTTTGGCTTAGTTACCGCCTCAATTATGAAACCAACCAGAGGAACCGCATCGTAATAGGTAAAGCGTGCCGTCGGATCCACAAGCGATTGACCCTCCATATATTTTGCAACGCCCGCGCGTTCCATGAGTGCACTCGCCACATCGTTATCTTCAACATTAAATCGCAAATGATGCAGCGCATGACCGTGGTGCGGTCCCTCTTTGAGATAGTCCTGCCAAATTGACGGATCATCGCCAATGGGTTGAAGGAACTCGAGTTGAACATTGAAGAAGTTGTAAAATGCCGCTTTTGCCGGCGCGGTAATAATCTCGCCGCGATACCACGTGTTTTTATAGTAATTGTCGCTCGTGGCATCAGGATCCAGGTCAAATAGTTGCTTCATGCCTTTGATTGCTGCGTCCATATCCTCGACAACGATACCCACTTGGACGATCTCGTTGAAAACATCGGTGAGTTTTACGCCGTCGATATCTATAGCTTGCATAATTACTCCTTACCTAAAACACCTTCATTGATCTCTTCGAGCGTCTTGCCACGCGTTTCGACCGCAAAGATTGCAACCCAAATAGCCATAAAGATTGCGATACCAGCGTTGAGCATATAAACCGCAGTGGCGCCAAGCGATGTTGCCAGAAGCGCGGTGATCCAGATGGGACTGATTACGCCTGCGATACGACCAAACGCATTAGCGATACCAGCACCGCGCGTGCGGCAGGCCGTCGGAAACGGCTCGGGCAGATAGATCGCCGAGATAGTGACCGAATTGGTATAGGTAACCATGCAAACCAGAAAGCCGACAATCATGACCAGATAGACATTATCGGCAGGAATGAGCGACCAGCCGTAGCCCAAGACCGCGATCAAAATGAACGACACAATGAGAATGGTCTTGCGGTTTACCTTCTCCACGTAGAGCGAGAGCAGACCGACACCAACGGGGATGCCTAGCTGCATAACAACTGTCATCATGACCGAGTAGCCGACATCAAAGCCGCGCATAACAAAGATGGTTGGCGTCCACGTTACGACCGTGTAGACGCACACATTCATGGCAAAGCATAAAAACATTGCGGTGAGCGTGCGCGTGAGCATCTTCTTGCTGAAAAGGAACTTCCACGGAAGCTGCTTGACCTCACCCTGTTCCTCGCGCTCTTTAATCTCTTGATCAGACACGGGCACAAGCGCAACACCACGACTACGTACATCATCCTCGAATTTGGTGACGATGGCGTTGGCCTCTTGGTCACGACCCATCATGGCCAACCAGCGCGGAGATTCCTGTAGGAATTTCGCACAAAGGAATGCCATGAAGAGTCCTAAGAAACCACAGAAGATAAATACCGGACGCCAGCCAACCAGCGGGAGAATCAGTAAGTTGAGTGCTGATGCTACAAGCGTACCAGTGTTGGCGATGAGCCCCACGTAGGCCTGATATTTACCACGACCCGCGGCGGGCGTGAATTCCATCAGCGCCGAATACGCTGCAGGATATGCTGCACCAAGGCCAAGACCCATGATGAAGCGACAAACAATCAAGAAATACATATCGGGTGAAAATGCAGCGGCGAAGCAGCCTACTGTAAAGAACAGACAGAAAATAATAACTGCTTTCTTACGACCGATGCTGTCCGATAACGCACCCGCCATCAGACCACCGAAGAAATATCCCAGCATTGTGATAGATACGAAAAGTGAGTTTAGGCCTGCATCAGACCATCCTGATGCTAAAAGTTGAGCGATGATGGGTCCGCCGATACCCATATCGATGGAGTCGCAAAAGACCACGCCGCCTAATAACCACAATAGTTTCCTATGGAAGTTCGAAATAGGTAGCCTATCCATTCGCGCTGCAATTCCATGATAGGAAATTTGCAAAGTATCGGTTTGTTTGGACGCATTTTGCGCTGTTGCGGCCTGCGCAGTTTGGCTTGGTGCGCTTGCGTTTGGTAAACCTTCTGAAGACATAATAATCCCTCCCCTCAAATAACCGCACTGCACAAATCCCCAACTGTGCGGCTTTCGTGCGATATGCCAGATTCCCCAATCGGACATATCAGCTCCTCAAGAGAGTGCTTTTTGCGTAGGTGGAGGCGGTATTGCGTTAACACTCGTGGATACGCACGCGTGCCGGCATGCAAACGCGCATACAAAATAACGTCAGCGATAGCTGGCTCGCAAACGTGCAAAGACTGCAGGATTGCAATTTTGCTTGCGCCCCATCGCTATCTCATCGTCATACAAAAAATGCACTCTGATCTTGTTATTTACGATACAGAGTGCATTTGACTTTGTGAAAAAGTTTGTTTTGATAGCTTGCAAGATGCAATCAGAAAGATTGATAAAAAATCGTCAGCAATACTTCAACAGACGTTCTACGAGCTTATAGAAATCTGTCATACCAGGGTTAGGTATTGCCCCAGTACAACTCGCGTGCTTGGTTTTAGCGTTCGCAATTGCTGTCTTAATTTGATCCCTGTCAAACTGTCGCACTGCAAGGCGTTTGTTATACGAAGGTAGATAATGACTTAACCGCTCATCTACCTTCGTATTTGTTGTGCACCCATTGCCTTTCTCGAAATGCATAATCAAGAAAAGTTCCATTTTAGGATTACTGATTACCACGTTATAACGATTATTCGTGTTAGCCCAATCGATAACTTCTTGAATATCTTTGCTTAACCACGTATCTACATCGATAGCAACCCATGCCTCATCGTCTTTGCGAAAACTACCCCGTTTTATTTCGTCTTTTAGCCGCTGTAATACTTGCTTAGGATTCGTTTTACCAGGATGTACTCTTTTGGGCATTTTGATGGTAGCTGTTTCCATCTTTTTGAAAATGTCCATTTGCAGATAATCCTGCTCAGTCTGGCCTTCAGTGTTAACCCAAAATATTTTGCGATACTCTCGTGTTGGTTGTTTACGCAAAAGCGTATTATTCTTTCTCTTACCCATTACTCAGCTGGCACCTCAACATCTATCTGCTCAACACGGGCGGTATTAGCTAAAGTCTCATCTGAAGAATCGCTAAACATAGGAATGCCGCCGAATCTGCCTTCAAGATAGCTCTTAATGAGATCCTTATCGAAACGAATATCCTTATACTCATTAAGGCCGATGAGTTCAGAGCAACCATCCATGCGACGTTGCACAACATACATTTCGTCACGGCGCATCAAGCTTTGATCCATAAGTAAGAGATCATGAGTTGTAAACAATAACTGCTTTCTCGTGCCAGCATTACATGAATCACTAAAATGTTCGATGAGATAGCTTGTCAGCATGGTATGAAAACACCTGTCGAGCTCATCGACAACATAAACCTTTTGACCTGCTTCACCATTGCTCGGATTCACCAGATTAAACAACATAGGCAATAAACCAAGCAATCGTTGCGTTCCTGAAGACTCCAAAGGTAGAGGGATTGAATACTGATTACCCTCCGTATCTTCATGAATTGCATTTAATGTCTCAGCTACGGGACGACCATTTTCAAGACGCACCATTACTAATTCAAATCCATAATCGCCCACACTTCTATTCCCAACAAGCGTAATCATCTCATTGGGTTGCAACTCATCTACTTCTTGCTGCAAATCTGCTTCTTTAATAATGCGTTCGAGATTAGTCGGTTCAGTTTTAAGCGCCACAATGCCAGTATCAAGATGATTGAGCACGCGCCCGGCAAATTGCAAGAATCCCTCAATCCCATTGGCGCAATTTGCAAACGTCCATGCTTGCGACTCTACACCCACCAACTCAAGTACTTCATCAAACCAATCATAAGCCTCATTGAGTTCTATCACATTTTGCGCAACAGCATTGCCAAAGAAAACCTGATTATCGCGCGGTGTTGCAGCAACATATTCTATATGGTCAGACTTTGTGAAAAAGTCATCATTGTATTCAAATGTGTTTTCTTGTGTATCGCGTTCGTAAATATCAATAATCTTGTTTTCTTTTACGATCTCCAACGATTCATATAAAACAGTTTTACGCGTTGCTTCGACAACCAATCGATACACGTTATCGTTCATAAGAAACGTAATGTCAAAAACCGTTGGTTCATTGAATGCTTTGCTGTTTAAAAAGAATGGGATCACCGGCACTGATTGATTAACCATCACAGGCGATAAGATCATTTTCTTTATACAAGCAAGAGCATTGAATATGCCCGTTTTACCCGAAGCGTTACCGCCATAAATTGCAGTAAGCGGAAGAGCCTTTTTGCTTCTAAACCCAGGAATTTTGGAAAGCGTTTTTGCATGCTGGCGTTCGAGCGATGCTGTAAGGTTAAGCGTAGCCTCATCGTGATACGACATCCAATTTTGAATGGTTAAGTTGAGTAGCATAGCAGCCTCCTATTGTGCAACGAATGTGATTTTATCACATTCGTTGCACAATAGGAACGTTCGTGCTGCTTTGTAACGGAGTTTTAGCTTTGTAACATTTGTTTGTTATAAAGCTAATATTTTGTTAATAGCGAGGTCGGTGTGATGTTTTTGCGCAACCGTCCTTATAAAAAACATCCTATGTCGGAACCTATAAAATTACTTATGTCGTCGTAAGGTTTTCAAACAACACTGTCGTGATGGTTAATGAAACTGGGCCAATAGTTGAGAGCTTGTTGCAGAACATAACACTCAACATGTCACGATATAACACTGTGTTAAGTAAAGTGGTATGTAGTGTTAAATTGAGTAGTAAGTTGTCTACCAATCAGTTAATTAGTCGATTGATCTCTAGCGACCAACTCATTTTCTTTAAATTACACCAGTTCAGTTGCATATTTTTAGCTTAATTTGCAGCATTCTAGGGCTGCTCTACTTCTGTTATACAAGCTTCAACTTGCCATAAACATGCTACTTGACATGATACAACTTAACACTGTAGTAAGTTGAGTGTTAAGTTCCTGCGTTATGTTGCAATACGCGATGCCTTGTTGTATTGCGTTACGCAGGAGATTTAGATATGCGAAAACGCCCAACTTGCAAGTGCAAGCGGGGCGTTTCCACACAAAAGTTACGAACACAAGCTTATTTGCCAAAGCGGCTAACACAATGCTCGAGCAAATCTTACAAACCACTCATCAGTGAACCGGATTACATGGCAATGAGCAGCAACAAAACAGGTAGAGCATCGGATGCAACATTCTTATTTTGCGGCGCAAGCAAAATTAGGATGCTTTTTGGATCTCCTTGCGGGCTAATGAAATCATCAAGGAGAATCCCATCACTTCTGCAACATCTAAGCTAGTGCAAAGATTTGGAAGGGGCGTTATCTCCTGAACCACCGGAACAGTCACAGGAGATATGACTTTGAGGCTCATCGGTAGATGGCTTTGCGGATGATTCCGCACGCGTATCCGCATGCGCATCTGCACATACATCTACAGATGCATCCCCAATTGAGTCGGTGGATTTTTCCAAATCAGCAAGCATCTTATCGACATGAGCGCACGATGGACAAGAGCTAGAAGACACGTGAGAAGTTTTCTTAAAAGAATGAGAAGAGGTAGTTGCGTGTGCACATGACTTACAGCTTCCGCATCCAACATTTTTCCCTGCACGCTTATCTTTAACGATGCTTCTGATAATGGCTACCACAATCACAATCAAAAGAAGTGATACAACTGCAGTTCCGAGATTCATTGATAACCCCCTTCCTTACGGGATAAACAAAGGAATAAACAAAGTACCAAATAGTGTTAAATAATTCTTAGCTTTCAGCGGCTACCGATGAGACGCTCTCTACCTTGCCCTTATACTTGTTCTTTCTAAAGAGCAGGTAGATAAAGCCAATCGCCAGCAAGATCGCAATCACTGCAAACGGACCAAAGGCAACCTCGCCCGTGATCAAACCACCAATCTGGTAGATCCAAAGCGCAACAACCCAAGCCAAGCCACACTGATAACCAATAGCTGCCCAGAACCACTTACGATTGTTCATCTCGCGCTTGATAGCACCCATCGCTGCAAAACAAGGAGCGCAAAGCAAGTTGAATGCGAGGAATGAGTAAGCCACGAGTGGCGTGAAGGCGGCCTGAACGTTTGCGTACCAGCCAGCTTCACCGTTGTAGAGAATACCTAAGGTACCAACAACGTTTTCCTTGGCGATAAGGCCCGTAACTGCAGCGGATGCTGCCTGCCAATCGCCCCAACCCAATGGATTGAAGATCCAGCAAATAAGGGTACCAAGAACAGCAAGGATTGAATCGTTTTGGTCTTCAACGGCCATGAACACACCATCGACAACGCCATAGCTTGAAATAAACCAAATAAGGATACAAGCAAGCAAGATGATGGTACCAGCCTTCTTAATGAACGACCAAGCGCGCTCCCACATACTGCGCAATACTGCGCCCACTGTTGGCATATGGTAGGCCGGAAGTTCCATAATAAACGGAGCGGGATCGCCTGCAAAGAAGCGAGTCTTTTTGAGAATAATACCCGTGCATAAAATGGCAGCAATTCCTAAGAAGTATGCCGATGGGGCTACCCACCATACACCACCAAAGACAGCTGCAGCAAAGAGCGCAATGATAGGAAGCTTTGCGCCACAAGGGATAAAGGTGGTGGTCATAACGGTCATACGACGATCATTCTGATTCTCAATCGTACGTGATGCCATAACGCCAGGAACACCGCAGCCAGTACCAATCAAAATAGGCACGAAGGATTTACCGGATAAGCCAAAGCGACGGAACACACGGTCTAAGATAAAGGCGATACGGGACATATAGCCGCAGCTCTCAAGGAATGCAAGTAACAAGAAGAGCACGAGCATCTGAGGGATAAAGCCAAGGACTGCGCCCACACCAACAACAATACCATCAAGAATCAAAGCAGTTAACCAGTCAGCAGCATCAATTGCGGCAAGCGCATCGCCAATAATAACGGGAATGCCAGGCACCCAAGTACCGTACTCAGTAGGATCAGGAGCACCGCCCTCGACTTCAGCAGCATAAGCAGCTGCATCAACAATCGTGGTTACTTCCTCACCGGTATCTTCATCAACATGCGTGTACTCAGCAGTAATGCCGGCTTCTTCTGCTTCTTCAGCAAAAGTCTCGGACTCAGGGTCAAGGCCTGCTTCAGAAGCTGCAAGTTCAAAGGCAGCAATCATATCAGCATCACCAGCGTAGGGAGCAATGATATCGAGTGACTCTTCATAGGTCGCTGCATCAACCTCAACGACTTCGTTCTCACCCGTCTCATCGTCAAAGGATTCATATGATCCGGTAATGCCAGCCTCTTCTGCCTCAAATAAGAAGTTATCAGACTCAGGGTCAAGGCCTGCAAGAATAGCAGCTTCATCAAACGCAGCTACATTTTCAGTAGCGGCATCAAACTCTTCAACAACTTCAGCATACTCATCAGCGCCAGGGCCTAAGAACCAACCGTCACCAAAGACGCCATCGTTAGCCCAATCGGTTGCAAAGGTACCCACCGTTGAAACAGAGATGTAGTACACCAGGAACATGACAATCGCAAAAATAGGCAATGCCAAGAAGCGATTGGTTACCACGCGGTCGATCTTATCAGAGGTCGTCAGACCGCCTTCATCACCGAGTGTGCGAATGTTATGCATGATTGATGAGATCCACGTATAACGTTCATTAGTGATAACGCTTTCCGTGTCATCATCAAATTTCTTTTCAATACGTGCAATGATGTCTGAAACATCAGGAGGATTCTTTAAACTTGCACGAATCTTCTCATCGTTTTCAAGAAGCTTGATTGCGTAGAAACGAAGAAGATGCTCAGGAACTTGATCAATTGCCCCCTCTTCTTCACGCTTGAGATCCTTATATGCATAATCAAGGCTACCTTGCATGCGCTCAGTAATTTCTGTGAGCGCATCTTCAACCTCGCGACTATATGCCATAGCCTCAATACCTACCGTAGCAGGAATGTTCTTAAGGCGCTCGACTACCTGATCGATACCTTCATTCTTAAGCGCAGAAATCTCAACAACAGGACAGCTCAGCTCTTCTTCAAGCGCGGTAATGTTGATCTGGTCACCACGTTTACGTACCACATCCATCATGTTTACCGCGACAACCGTAGGAATACCCATCTCGAGCAACTGCGTGGAAAGATATAGATTACGCTCAAGATTGGTGCCGTCAATGATGTTCAAGATTGCATCGGGCTGCTCTTTGATCAAAAAGTCACGCGCGATGACTTCCTCAAGGGTATAGGGGGATAGTGAATAAATGCCAGGAAGGTCGACGATTTCGACCGACTTATCTGATTTGAGCTTACCGCTCTTTTTTTCAACCGTAACGCCGGGCCAGTTGCCAACATATTGGTTGGCGCCCGTGAGTGCGTTAAACAGCGTCGTTTTACCACAGTTAGGGTTACCGACAAGCGCAACTCTCATGCGTTTTACTCCTTAATTAACTCTCTTATTAGCTCTCGTTATAATTGTTACCATTGGCTAACTCATGGTTCAAAAATAGGGCACTTGTGTGCCACTACAACAGTACGTATGCCCTTTTGCATACACTCTTGTTCTCTACGGGGGATCAGCAAAGAACATCAACCATACTTTTAGATAACCAAACTGCCAATAGGTCAGTCTTAAGTCAGCTTAAGAAACCTCAACCATTTGGGCATCTTCTTTACGTAAAGACAGTTCATAACCACGGATGGTAATCTCTACTGGATCACCCAATGGTGCAACTTTGCGAACAAAAATGGAACATCCTTTAGTGATACCCATATCCATAATGCGACGCTTGATAGCACCTGTACCATTGAGTTTAGTTACGGTAACTGTCTCGCCAGGTTTAGCTTCGCGAAGAGTTCCCACGCTCACTCCTTTCTTTTTTATATATCGTGTTGCCTCTCGGATTAGAACACGGCATTAAATCACAATGTTTTTGGCCAACTCAGAAGAGAGTGCCACACGAGCACCCTTAACGTTTACAACGAGGTTGCCGCCAATACGTGAGATAACACGAATTGTCTCACCAGGAAGAAATCCAAGATCTTCCAAATGGCGATGGGTCTCCCCAATTCCATGAAGCTGCTTGACGTGATATAAACCGTTCTTTTTAACTTCAGCTAAGACCATTTGACTTCTCCTGTCCTGCTAAAAATGCGAACATTCCGATGAGATAAATCTGCAGTTTTACTCACAGGCAATGTTCACTCAAGTTAACTCATTCTTGATGTTAACCACATCGTACTTTTGCGTCAAGGAGAAAAAGTAAAATGTGTGCGAATTGTCCTCTAATTGCAAAGAGACCTACTTGAAACTGCACAGATTGTCAAACGTGCATACCCAGCCATGACGCGCATGATTGCCAGATTATCCAGATATCCACTACCAGATTATCCGACTCATGACTACCAGATTATCCAGATATCCACTACCAGATTATCCGACTCATGACTACCAGATTATCCAGTTATTCACTACAGGATTATCCAAAAGCACTATTTACCAAATGACCCGAAGGTGTTTTTGAGCGCTTGCTTGAATGTTTGTCTGTTCATATCCGCAATCGAAGTAGTAAGCGGGATGCTCTTAGGACAGACTCGTACGCAGTTTTGCGCATTGCCACACCCGGAAACCCCATCGTCATTCATAATCGCATTCAGACGAACTCCCGCATGCATTTCACCCGTTGGATGCGCGTTAAACAAACGAACCTGTGAGATGGGCGCTGGACCCATAAACTGTGACGGTGAATCAGCGCGCTTCGTATTAGGGCACGCTTCAAAACAGCAACCACACGTCATACATTTGGAAAGCTCATAGGCCCAATCACGTTTGTGCTGCGACATACGCGGACCAGGACCTAGATCAAACACGCCATCAATATCAATCCAAGCATGCACCCGCTTCAAATGCTCAAACAGTTTTTGACGATCCACTTTAAGATCACGCACAAGAGGAAACTTAGTCAGCGGAGCAAGCGTGATGGGTTGCTCGAGTGAATCGATAAGCGTTGAGCAGGCTTGGCGCGCCACACCATTGATCAGCATGGTGCATGCACCGCACACCTCTTCCAAACAAACACTCTCCCACACCACCGGCGTAGTTGGATTGCCATTTGCAAGCACGGGGTTTTCGCGAATCACCATGAGCGCCGACACCACATTCATGTTGGGCTTCCACGGAATCTCAAACTCCTCAATCCTGCTAGATACCCGAGGGTTATCTTGCCGTTTGATGCGCAATCTGATTGTTTTATTAGCGCTCATCATGGCGCACCTCCTCACGCTCTTTTGGTGTGGGCGATGGAGTTGCCACTTCCCTCATCGCTTTACTATCCACCGTTCCATCGCTTTCATCTGAAACCGTATAAGAGCGCTTACCTACCTCATGCGCTTTAGTGTAGTCGCGTTTGCGCGGCTCAATGAGCGATACGTCCACGGGCTCATAGGTAAGACGCGGACCATCCGTTTCAGGATCATACGTAGCAATGGTAGTTTTAAGCCATGCCTCATCATCACGCTCAGGAAATTCCGGTTTATAGTGCGACCCGCGACTCTCATCACGCGCAAGTGCACCCGCTACAATAACCTTAGCAAGTTCAATCATCGCACCCAATTCACGCACAAAGACGGTTGTTGTATTATTCCACGTTGATGTATCGCGCACGCCAATCCGCTTGTAATCTTGCGCTATCGCATCAAGCTCTTGCAGCGTTTGAGCAAGCGCGTCGTTGTAGCGCACCACCGTCGCATTCTCGGTCATCAATGTTGCCATGCGCTGATAGAGCTCATACGGATTAACGGGACCATCCAGGGCAAGAAGCGCATCGTAAGCTGCCTGTTCAGTTTGCTGCGCCTGCCTGTAGAGCTCTTCAATAGAGCGATGGGTCACATGGTGCTGGGTCGCACCGTCCTGCTCTGGCTCATGCTGCTCAGGCATATGCTGCTCGTGTATACTTTGGGTCCCATCGCTTTGGGTAGCATCGGCCTGGCTCACGCGCAATTCTTTGATCCACTGAGCCGCGCTCGGGCCTGCCGCAAGACCGCCATACACTGCCGATAAAAGCGAATTTGCGCCTAAACGATTAGCGCCATGCTGTGAGTAATCACACTCGCCTGCTGCAAAAAGGCCGGGGATGTTGGTGTGCTGTTCAGCATCAACCCAAAGACCACCCATAGAATAATGCACACTCGGCGCAATGCGCATAGGTACTTTGCGCGGATCATCGCCCACGAATTTCTCGTAAATCTCTAAAATGCCGCCTAGTTTATTGTCGAGCACCGCCGGATCGATATGAGAAACATCCAAGTACACGACATTCTCTCCGTTCACACCAAGATGCTGGTTATAAATCACATCATAGATCTCACGCGTGGCAATATCGCGCGGCACTAAGTTGCCATATGCAGGATATTTCTCCTCCAAAAAGTACCACGGCTTACCATCTTTGTAGGTCCAAACACGACCACCTTCACCACGCGCCGACTCACTCATGAGTCTATTTTTGTCAGCACCAGGAATAGCAGTAGGATGAATTTGAATAAACTCACCATTGGCATAGCGAGCTCCTTGCGTATATAGTTTTGCCGCCGCATAACCTGTGTTAATGGTCGAATTGGTAGACTTGCCAAAAATTGCGCCACATCCACCGGTAGCTATAATGACTGCATCGGCAGGAAACGCACGAATCTCCATAGAAGCTAGATCCTGTGCCACAATGCCTTTGCATATGCCGACGGGATTATCATTGCGCTCAGCCCCATCGCCTTGAAGAGACTCATCGAGCGCATCTTTATTGCGCTCAACTCCATCGGCTCGATCCACACCATCGGTTCCATCAGCATCATCAATGATCGCAGATACAAACGTCCAGAACTCGTATTTTTGCACCATGCCCGCAACCTCTTGAGCACGCACTTGCTCGTCGAGCGCATACAGTAGTTGCTGACCCGTTGTTGCACCCGCAAAAGCAGTTCGACGTTTTTGCGTACCGCCAAATCTGCGCAAATCAAGAAGTCCTTCGGGCGTGCGATTAAACATCACACCCATACGATCAAACAGATTGATAATAGCCGGAGCCGCCTCGCACATGCGCGCCACCATAGTTTGATTGGCTAGAAAATCACCGCCATAAATGGTGTCGTCGATATGCTCCCAAATGGTATCGCCTTCTCCTTTTGTGTCGAGTACCGCATTGATACCACCTTGCGCGCACACCGAGTGCGATCGCTTGACGGGAACAACTGAAAAAAGATCAACGGGAATACCTGCTTCAACAAGCTTGAGTGTCGCCATCAATCCAGCAAGACCGCCCCCAACAACAATGGCTCGTCCTGTACCGCCCTCGTATTTTGATCGAGCGGTTTGCGCTGGTAGAGCAGATGGCGTATGTGCTGTTTTCATAAAACTCTCCTTTTGCCCTATGCTAAACCAGGTACTGCTTGTGGCATATAAGATGTCTCTGGAACAAAGCCTGAAATCATATGAGGAAATACCAAGCTCACAATAATCTGTCCAATAAAGAACGCTCCTACCACAAAGAGCGCTAAGCAAATCCATGATGTAATCTGCTGAGAGCGTGGCGTGAGCGTAATACCCCAGGTAATGCAAAACGTCCAAATACCATTAACAAAATGATAGAGACAGCAATACACGCCAATCGTGAAAAATACTAAACTGGCAGGATCCATAAGAAGCGTATGAAGTACCGCATACATTGACCCATCGGCAGGTAAAGTACTTACCGCAAGACGCATAACTATGACATGCCAAACAAGAAAAACAAACGCAACTACGCCCGTGATCCGTTGAAACAGATAACGCCAATTGCGCATATACCCATACGAACCCACATTACAGCTCGATGTTGCAACAATATACAAGCCGATGAACGCATGAATAACCAAAGGCAAAAAGATAACCATGATTTCAAGAAGATCTTTATAGGGCATCGTTGCCATGAAGTGACAGAGCGCCTCATATCCTTCAGGCGAAAACGTCACGGTATAGTTTGCAACCATGTGGAAGCAAAAGAAAATGCCAAGTGGCAAAACGCCGCAGATAGATTGCAGCTTTTTCAAGAAGTTGATTCGTCTTCCTGATTCCAAAAGCGTCGGATTAGACATATATTCCCCCACAATGGATGTTTCGTTATAGGTATTATGCATGTCGCACTGCTACCTATCGCTTTCACGTGGCCTTTTTCAACATTAAAGCACACTCACACCTGTGAATTAAGAGAGGGATAGAGTACTTCTTTCTAATTAGTTTTCTAATTAGTGCTTCTTTCTCATTATTGTTTCTCTCTGCTTGCATTTTGTCTTTTGCAATTACCTTGAGACTTCTATAGTCACGCTAAAACCATGATCCCATTGAAGCTTTTACGATCGGACCAAGACTGTGATTACGCTGAGATCGTGATTGCGCCGAAGCTTTTGGCTACTATCTACCAACGTTGTTTTGACAATACGACAAAGGTGGGTCTATTTTCCCTTTACGTAACCCACGGTGCGATACGCTAAAACCATCTACCGAAGTTATTTATAGCGAAGCTACTTATAACAAGGTACTTATAACCAGGCTACTTATAACCATGCCGTAGTTGTCGATAAGCCATATCGTATGAACCATGTTTTTTGGCGAGGTGATTTTCATGGACATCCAAATCAAACGTGTGTATGAGCCTTATTCTAAAGACGATGGGTATCGTGTATTAGTTGATCGCCTTTGGCCTCGAGGGCTTACTAAAGAACGAGTCCACTATGATCTTTGGGCCAAAGATCTTACCCCTTCCACAGAAATCAGACGCGCCTTTGGACACAAGCCCGAAAACTGGGAAACCTTTAAACGGCAATACATTGCAGAGCTTGATCAAAATCCAGCTGCTTGGAATTTCGCTCATGAAATCGCTGGACCTGAGTTTGCTACATACCCGCGCATTACTCTTCTCTATGCCGCACGCGACCCTAAACTCAATCATGCCCTCATTCTTGCCGCATGGCTTCGCGAGCATGAAACCGCTCAAGAGCCTCAAGCACGTAAAGCCTAAGAAGCTCAAAACGCTCACCCTTCAAAATTAAACAAACACACGAGTACATAGCAAGAGCAAGTAACCGTGGTTACTTGCTCAATAGTCGTAGCTACTTTTTCAGTAGTCGTAGCTACTTGCTTCCCATTATCATTTTGTGCCGCTACGACACGACCTTAAAAACGTCATCGATAGGTTTACGACCAGCCTTACCCTTGAGCGCACGCTTTCCTTCTGGAATTTTTGAAACCAGTACAAACATAGCTAGATGTTCAGAAGGTTTACAACCAATGAGTTCCTCGACTCGTTTGCGCTTATCAGAAACGAGTGCACCGTTAAGTAAACACGAACCAATATGCTCACTTTGCAGTGCATAGGCTAAATTGAGTGAGAAAATACCCGCGTCCAAGAACATGTAAGGATACTCACCATGCGTAAAAAGCTTGGCATCTGCCGCAAGAGCGATGAGGCCAGCCGCGTTATCAGCAAACCCTTCGCAGCCACCTTGCAACTGCGCAATCTCATCATAATGAGCATACTCACGCGGGATCCAATAGGCGGTAATGCATTGACGGTTGCAAGCAGACGGAGAAGTTTGTGCAATCTCGACAGCTCGCTTAATTGCTTCAACACTTACCGGTGCGCTTGGATAATCATACAAACGAAGTGAGAAACGCTCGGCTGCAAATTCAGGAAAGCTCTTAACGGGAGCAAACATTTCTTCATCAGTAACAAACTGAACACCAAAGATATCGTTATCGTCACACTCAACAACAACCTGCCCCCGATCCGCAGCCACTGCATCCACACCAATTTGGTGTGCGTACGCATCAATACCGCCAAGCGTATCCGCCTCATCCAAACAAACTTGGATTTGCTCAACGCGCGCATGACCAAAACCGGTCGAGCGTCTATTCTCATGAGCATGTCCTTTTTCAAGCGCATGCCCCTGCACCAAAATATCCTTCACCACGACACCAACCCGATCAGGGGAAGAGGGAAGCGAAGCATGCTCAACAAAGAACTCCGCCTCTTTCTTAAATTCTTCCCGCTCAAGATCTTGATCGGTTTGACGCTCAATCTGATCAACCGTCCCCTGAACTTGACGCTGAACTTGACGGTTAGTTTCCCCTTGAGTCATCACTGCACCCGTACCTTTCTCCTCTATATCCCCTCTACAAGTAGTGAGCGCTAACACCACATTGATGCCAAGCACTCACCACCTTGTCTTGTTGTTACGTTTAGTCTTGTTTTAGCGTTGGTATTTCTTTACTAACTGACGACCGGCAATATATTCCATAACCTCAGGTGTGCCACCAGCCATTTCATAACCACGAATATCTTTCCAGATGCGTCCTGCACGAATCTCATCGGTATAACCAATTGCTGCAAAGATCTTCAAAGCAAGATCAGCAACACGCATCAGATGTGGGCAGGCATAATATTTAAGCAAAGCGCACTCAAGACGAACCGATTGACCCTGGTCAAGCATCCAAGCAGTCTTGTAGAGTTGGGTACGCACATTTTGAAGAATAACTTCCATCTCAACCAAATGCTGCTGAATAGCAGAAATCTTGCCGATGGGCTTACCAAAACAAATACGATCATTCGCATAAGCACCCGCATCGTCCATGATAGCTTGAGCTTGGCCCAACGCTTGAGCCACAACAAGGCAGCGCTCAAACTCAAACTTCTTCATTAACATTTTCCAGCCTTCGCCCGCAGGTCCAATGCGCTGATCTTCTGTGAGCACTACATTGTCAAAGAAGCAATCGCAAAACGGCACGATCTCTTGACCAATTTTGTGAAGGGGAGCACGGGTATAGCCCGGTGCGTCACTGGGAACAAGCCACAACGAGTAGTTTTTGTTCTCATATGCGGGGCTCTCATCTTTTGCGATAACCACAGCATACTGAGCATATTCGCCAATCGTCACCCACGTCTTTTGGCCGTTAAGTAAATAGGTGCCATCGCCTTGCGCCGTGGTGTGACACGTCATCGCATTATTGTCTGATCCAGCGCCCGGCTCAGAAATTGCAGTTGCCGCAACCGCCGTTGAAGGCGTGTCGATTGCTTTCATGATGAGCTCAGCTTGCTCTTTTGTGCCAAAATCCGTGACATCAGTAATGGAATTGATATCAGTTTGGAACGGCAATACGCAACCGGTGTAGTAATGCAGTTTCTCACACATAAGCGTAAGCGTGAGTTTATCAGTTGGAATGCCACCAATCTCCTCAGGCAGACCCATATACATAAAGCCTGCTTCCCGATAGGCCATTGCCGCTTCAAGCGTAATTTGATGATTGGCATACATCTGGCGCACCGACTCTTCATCAAAGTAACGCGCCGCATATTCCTTGATGCTCTCAACCAATAATTCTTGCTCATCGGTAAAAGTAAAATCCATGAACAACTCCCCTCTTTCTTGAATGCTCTTGAGCATCCAGTCTCCAAGCGATGTGTCGGTAACGATACGTTTTTAAGGTATCGCCAAAGCCCCCTTGTGCCACCATACCGAACTTTACCCTACAAAAAAAGTGCCAAATTACGTGGAGTGAGTAAAAGAAAATCAATCATTTCGTTGAGCGCGCAACAACATCTGACATGAGTGTACGAACGATGTCTCCGCGACTTACTGTACCAACCACCTTTTTATCCAAAAGAACAGGAACTTTTTTGATGCGTTTTGAGCTTAAAAGTCTACAAAGTTCATTGAGCGATGTGGTCGGCGTTGCGGATATGACCGATGAGTTCGCAAGTTCCATAACATTAGCCTCAAGCGTTTGTGTGAAGCGCTCATCAAAATCACGAAAGTCACGCACGATGGCAAGCGTTGCAGACAAGTCAAAGCCTTGTGTTTGTTGCGTCGTAAATGCGGCCATAAGATCGCCATCCGTCACAAAACCAACAATCGCGCCCGCATCATCAACTACAGGCAGTCCGCTTGTCTTGCGGCTAATAAGTTCTTCCATCACTTGACGCACGGTGGCGCGTGCATTTACTACATAAGGAGCCTTCATAAGATCCGCAGCCGTCAGCGTTTCTGGATCCACCCAAGAAGCAACCTGCTTTACCTGCTTACTGCCAGTTTGCTCAACAGTAGTCTCCTCATCACCAGACTGGGCACCTAGCGCTTGTGCAGCAACAGCTGCCTCGGCTGCTGCAAATTTTACCCGCTTACGAGCATATATAAACGCCACAAGCGTACCCAACACAGCAATAGCAGTCGCAACCCCAACTGCCGCGCTAAACCCTTGCGCATTAGCAAGCGATTCTCCAACTCCTGATGCCGCTGCACCTCCTGATACCGAAGATAAAATGCCAATAAAAAGCGAGGGGCCAATTGAAGCTGCTACCTGAATAAAGGTGTTAAGGATAGCCACTCCATGAGGGTTTTCTTCGGGACGTAGCATTTGTAATCCTGCTGTTTGCGATGGCGAAAGCACTAAACCCACACCCGCATAAACCACTACAGAAGCTATCAGCACACCTCCTAATGACAAAGCTGGAGCACACAAGCAAACGCCCAATTGACCAACTGCAATAATGCCAAATCCGAGCGGTAAAAGCGGCCAGCTTCCTCGCTTATCCATCATGCGCCCACCCACCAGTGACGTAATTGCATTCACCAAAATAGGTGCTAATAAAAGTGCGCCTGCAATAAATGCTGTTGTTCCCAGCGACCCTTCAAAATAAAGCGGAAGTAACACACTCATTGAAAATGTTGTCATCATAGCAACAACCACTAGCAGGCAAACGGGTGCAAATAGCTTGTTGTGAAGAGGGTTGAGATTGAGAAGCGGATTAGGTATCCGATGCTGACGCCAAGCAAAAAGCCCTATTACACCAAGACCTATCGCCACCATACCAAGAGAAATAAGCGGATTCGACATGATCAATGAGAGACCGTATACAAAAAGGAACAAGCCGACCGATGAAAGTACTACGGAAAGCAGATCAAGTTTAATGGGCTCAGGCTCGGCGATATTACGAATTAGTACGAGACCTGCAAGCGCAAGCAATCCAATAATGATGACAGGTGGCAAAAAGATAGTCCGCCAACCAAAGCTGGTGACCATAATGCCACTCACCACAGGAGCGAAGGCTGGACCAAAGGTGATCATACAGCCACCAATAGAGAGATAGGTCCCTATTCTAGTCCGTGGAGCAACCGCCAACACCGTACTCATCATGACAGGAATAAAGATGCCAGTACCAATAGCTTGCATGAGACGCGCAGCCAAAAAGAGGGGCCATACTGGTGCGACCATCGCAGCAATAAGCCCTATCACTAACATCATCGATGCCAAGAGAAACAGTGTGCGCAAGCGAAGACGCTTCACCAAAAAAGCAGTAATCGTCACCACAATAGCAGTCACGATCATATACCCGGTAACCAGCCACTGCGCCGTATTCGCATCGATAGAAAAATGAGCCATAATGCTCACCAACGCAACATTAATCGTGTTCTCGTTGAAAGCGGCTACAAATGCACTCCCGTATAAAACGGCAAGCATCAGAATAGATGATTGTTTATTCATGATAGCTCCTCCGGTGTGCAGTTGCGCGAACACCCAGAGGTAACCTGTAGAACAAAAAACTGAAAAACACAGAGAGCATCCACACAACTGGACTTACGTTGTTGGACAGCTCGTTGCAGTGCAGTATTGTAACCAAACCACCCAATAAGACAGCTTGTAAAATTTGTTTTGATGGGGGCTATCTTTACGGGAACGGTTAGCACAGACAAAATAAAAGAGCGAGTCGCCTATGCAGACTCGCTCTTGTTTTGCGATGAGGCTTTTATAATGAAGCCACGTTGTGCAATCCAACATTTTTAAACACGGTCAATGTTGATTGCTCTTTTTCGTCTAGTCATCACCCTTCATCTTAGGGTTAGTCAAAGTCTTGACCTTCTGCTTAGCAATCAGGTACCAGGCCGATGCGGCAATAGACCACGCCCAAACTATGTGCCCAAAGAATTCCGAGAAATGCTCATCGAAAGGCTGATCCCAAGGAGCAGGAACGGTGCCAAGTAAGGGCATTAAAATCAAGTGGAATGCGATCCAGATAACAATGCCGTAAACTGCACCTTCTGCAATTGCAATTTCTGGCTTGTACTGTGTTAGCAAAATAAAGAGAAATGCAAAGAAAATTGCGAAAGCAAAATGTACAAGCAGTGCAACCACGAATACTTGCTGATCAGTTGAGAAATATACATATGAGTGCGTTACATCATAAGGTACTCCCATTTGCTGCAATAATTCCTGTGGTGGATTAGTAGCATCACGAGCAAGTGTACGTGGTGGGAAAATCTTTTCCCAGCCAATTTTCACCATGCCGGAAATCATACCGGCAATGAAGCCATACCAGAGTGACTTCCAGAAAATTTTAGAAAATGGTGCTGTTGGTTTTTTTGTTTCCATTACTATCCCCTCCTACACATAAGCACCCTTTGGTTTCTTGAGTATCTAAGTATGAGAATAGCAACGAATATTTTCTTTACGGCAATCTGGGCATATTGGTCAACAAATCTAGACTAAATAGTTTCTAAGTCGCAATCTGTGTTACCAATTTGCTGATTTTCTCCCGGTATTTTAGTGCTACATCAGAACAGCACAAAATACACCTTGAACACCTTACAACACCTTGTGATCAGCGCAAACATACTATGATCTAAGGGCGCGCATAGGATCATACTTACGAACGAGCCGCAAGGTTTTGTGCTTCAAGTTTTTTGGCTAATTGCTTACCAATCAGTACCAACACAACGCCAACCAAGGCAATACCACCAGCAATATAAAACGAGGGCACATAGCTTCCTACCGCCTCAACTGCTGACGCTGCGGCCATAGGCCCAACAAAAGAAGCGACCGTGTAACCAGGATAGACAAACGAATAGTTTTGGCCGAAGTTAGCAGATCCAAACTCATCGCCCACAATAGCAGGAACAACACTCATCGTGCCTCCAAAGCTTGCTCCTACCAAACTTACAGCAATCAAGAACGTAACAAAGGTATGTGCCTGCGCCATAAAGCCCAGCATTACTACAGCATTAAGTAGCAGCGCCACAATAAGGGTGTTGTAACGACCAATTTTGTCGGAAATCACACCAAAACATAGGCGTCCCAAAAAACTGCCAAATGCAAGAACGCTTACCATAACCGCGCCTTCTGATGCACTCAGCTGTGCCATTTCTTGCCCAATGTTAGAAGCGTGACCGGTCACCATCAGACCAGATGTTGAAGCTACCATCAATATAAAGAAAAGCACATAGTAGAGCGGTTGTTTAAACATTTGACGCGCCGTAAAGTTGACCTCACGAATTGCCACCTTACCTTGCACGACTTTATCCTCAGCAACTTGAGTAGCAGATGAAGGCTCTACCACTGACTCATCAGGCCCATCAGACTCGTCAGTCTCTGTAGTCTCAGCACGCCAGCCTTTGGGTGCCCAATTTGCAGGTGGTACATACAATAGCCATGAGAAAATGAGATATATTACAATCCAGATAAGGCCCACTACTCTAAAGGCCATCTGGACATCGAGGGACTCAATCAAAAAATTGCCTAAAGGTGCAAAAAACACAGGACCTAGTCCAATAGCACCAATGCAAACACCGTTAGCAAGACCGCGCTTGTCGGGATACCACTTAGTTACGATAGCAACAATGGTGTTGTAGAGAAAACCATTGCCCGCACCAGCACATAAGCTAAAAAAGAAATACAACAGTGGTAGCGATGAGGCAAATCCTGACCCTATCCAACCTATGCCAAAAAGGATGCCAGCACCTAAAACGATAAAACGTGGTTGTACTTTATGCTGCAGCCAACCAGCAATCATGCTTGAAAAACATGATGCCAGCAAAAAAAGCGAATAGACCATGGATACTTCTGAGGTGGTGTAACCAAAGGTATCCATCAATGGCTTATTGAAAATTGACCACATATAGATGGCACTCGTGCCAACGGCGGTCAAAGCGCCAGCCACTAAGATAATCGAACGTGGTGGCATCTTATGTCTCTTTATTCCAGACGATTGTACGTTCGCAGCTACGTGTGCATTCGCGGTAGTTACTTCTTTCTGTGCCATACTATCCCCTCTTCAGCACATAACCCCCAAATTCACTCTAACACAAAGCATGCCGATATAACGTCAACAACCTTATGCGATTTCAGACTGAAAGCAACGAGCTTGCAATCCTGCAAGCTCGTAACTCTAACGTGATTCATGTCGCTTTTGCTTACTCTGCTCACTTTGCTTACGTAAGAGCAGTCAATACCGCCTGCACCGTATCTTTTGCATCCCCAAGAAGCATAGACGTATTCTCGTTGTAGAACAAAGGATTCGACACCCCTGCATATCCAGCATTCCCCATCGAACGCTTAGATACAATAACCTTGCCTGCCTCCCATACCCGCAAAACAGGCATGCCTGCAATAGGCGAATCCGGCTCAGTCTCAGCCGCGGGATTTACCGTATCATTAGCGCCAATGACAAGCACGACATCCACATCGCCAAAATCATCATTAATCTCATCCATCTCAAATACGTTGTCGTAAGGAACTTTTGCCTCAGCCAACAATACGTTCATGTGACCCGGCATACGGCCCGCAACGGGATGGATGCCAAACTTAACGTCTTTCCCTTGAGCGATAAGTTTTTTGGTTAATTCCGCAACAGGATACTGCGCTTGAGCAACCGCCATACCATATCCTGGCGTAATAACGATGGTTTGTGCATCCTCTAAGAGCTCCGCAACTTCTGCCGGCGTAACTTCAGTATGCGTATCAACAAATTCCCCGCCCACATCAGATCCAGCCGCAGCATTTCCGTCTGCAGATACACTTTTCTTTTTGGGCGCACCTTGTCCAAAGCCACCCAAGATAACCGAAACAAAAGAGCGGTTCATGCCTTGACACATAATATAAGACAGATATGCGCCCGATGAACCCACCAAGGCTCCCGTGATAATAAGCAAGTCGTTACCGAGCGTAAAGCCTGCCATAGCCGCTGCCCAACCAGAGTAGGAATTGAGCATAGAAACTACAACGGGCATATCACCCCCACCAATTGCCATAACTAGATGCAGACCCAATAAGAATGAAAGCACCGTCAAAATAATGAGCGGCGGCAAACCTGCTTCAACTCCTTGAGAAGAAATCAGCCAGCCAATCAGCACCAGTGAAGCAATTACCGCTGCTAAGTTGAGGGCATTACGTCCAGGCAGACAAAGTGGTTTGCCTGAAATTTTTCCCGACAGTTTCAGATAAGCCACAATAGATCCTGTAAAGGTAACCGCACCAATAAAGACCGCAAGACCCACTTCACCCATATGAAATGCTGCCGATCGACCTACTCCTCCTGGCTCAATAAAGAACGAGTTAAAGCCAACCAATACTGCTGCAAGACCAACAAAAGAATGCAGCATCGCAACAAGTTCAGGCATTCCTGTCATTTGAACTTTAAGCGCTTTGCGAACACCAATAGCGCCACCCACAATGAGAGCAGCAATAATGAGAAGAATGGTAAGGCCCGCTGCTGCATCATCAGTTACTACTGCAACAAGAATAGTCGCCACAAGTGCACAGATCATGCCAAAAATACCCAAGTAATTGCCACGCTGTGCTGATTTTTGTTTTGAAAGCCCTGCAAGCGCCAAGATAAAGAGCAGGGCTGCAATAATATAGGCAAACGATTGGAATCGAACAATCGCATCAAGTGCGGAACCCGTGAGGGCAAACGTGGTTTGGATAAACTGTTCCATGATGCGCCTCCCTTACTCTTCCGAACTTTGCTCAAACATGGAAAGCATGCGATGCGTAACCAAGAATCCGCCAAAAATATTGATTGAAGCAAGCACTGCGGCAATAAGCGCCAATGCCACCACAACAGGATTACTTGACCCAATCTGCAAAAGCGCACCCACAATAATGATGCCAGAAATTGCATTAGTAACGCTCATAAGGGGCGTATGCAACTTGTGCGTAACGTTGGTAATAACATAAAAGCCAACTACGACCGCAAGCTCGAATACAACAAAATGCTCTTCCATCTCAGCGGGAGCGGCCAAAATGAGAGCAACACCAAGTGCGCCAAGAAGCACCTTCCACCACCATCGTTTAAAAACAGTAGCAAAAGATTTATGCGATACCGATGAGTCTGACGTGCCTGCAAGATCGGTCATCTGTGCTGCAGGAGCATCCGTCGCATCTTTTTCATGTCCTCCCGCGCCGGCAGTATTTGCTATGGCATGTGTCGCTACAGCAGAAGCCACATCCGTTGGATGTGCAGCAGATTTTTCAGCTGAAACACTAATAGCAGGTGGCGGCCACATGATCTGGCCATCGAGCGTAACAGTGACACCACGAATTACCTCATCGTCTTCATTAAGAACAAGCCGTCCATCCTTCTCAGGCGTAGCAAGCTTAAAGAAATTAACGAGATTCTGACCAAAGAGTTGGGATGCCTGTGCAGGCAAACGACGCGGCAAGTCAGTGTAGCCAATAATAGTAACGCCATTCTCCGTTGTTGTTACATCACCAGGAACGGTAAGAGCGGTATTGCTTCCAAGCGCACTCGCCCCCAAATCAACGATTACTGATCCTGCCTTCATGTTTGCAATAGCTGTCTCATCAAGCAAAAGCGGTGAAGGCTTCCCTGGAATTTGTGCTGTTGTGATGATGATATCGTTTTTGGCAGCCTGTTCAGCATAGACCGCATTGACTTGCGCTTGTTGCTCAACGGTCATTTCTTTGGCATACCCATCGGCAGACTCTTGCTGAACGGGAATCTCTACAAAAGTAGCTCCAAGTGATTCAACTTGATCAGCGACATCAGATCGAACGTCTGTTGCAGAGACGATCGCACCTAACGAGTTCGCCGTACCAATAGCCGCCAAACCCGCAACACCGACCCCGATCACATATACACGCGCCGGAGGCATTTTCCCCGCAGCAGTCACCTGACCATTGAAGAGGCGCCCAAATTGATTAGCAGCTTCAATCACTGCACGATACCCTGCTACATTAGACATCGAGGAACGTACATCCATTGATTGTGCGCGCGAAATGCGTGGAATAGCATCCATAGCAAGCGCTGTAATATTGTGCTGAGCAAGAAATTCAAGTAATTCTGGATGAGCACCCGGATTAAGGCGAGTAACTAGAATTGTTCCTGGGCGCATAAGCTCAAGACGTGCTTCGTCGGGAGCATCAAGACATAGCACAATGTCTGACTCCCACACTTCTGCCGCACTCACAATGCGTGCTCCTGCATTGCTATAGGCAGCGTCAAAGAAACTTGCTAAATCACCCGCACCTGATTCAACCACGATCTCATAACCGAGCTTTATAAGTTTAGTTACACCATCAGGTGAAAGAGCAACAAGTGTTTGTCCTTTAGCTTCCTCTTTTGGAATACCAATAATCATAAGCCCTACGCCCCCCACTCACACGTAGCCTATGTTACAAACATGCTGATACGTATTCTGTTTGATAAAAATATGAGCTTTATTATAGTCATCTGTACTCATCTATCGACCAAAAAACAAACACCTCTCCCATCACACCAGCGCTGATACGTATGGAATTACCCTGGTCTATTTCCAAAAATAATAGAAATCTGCACGATCTATACATACTCGTTGATGCAGACTTCAGAGCTAGAATACGATATGCGTGAGTTGTATAACGTATTGCATAACGTGTTACGTAACATGTTATAATAATTGATACTATACGATACTATACGATGCTGTACCGGCACAAGCGAGCTGACAATGCTTCCTATGGGTAACAACCATAACCACGTGCAAGCATGGCTATCGTGCAGTAGTGTCCTATAACAGTTGCGCCCTGTAATAAAAATCGAGAGAAAGGACTCTCATGCCTTCTATACCTGCACAAATTGAGCCAACTACCGGCCCTAAACCTCACCATCTCTATGTCAACGGTCACACCCGACTTGTCACCCTCATCGGAAAGCCTGCTTTCCATTCCGTCTCACCAGAAACCCATACTTTGGCCTACCAAAAAATGGGGCTTAACGCAGTATTTCTTTCATTTGAGGTTGACCTCGATGATCTACCCGCTGTCATGGAAGGGTTTCGCCATGCTGATGGCTGGATTGATATTACGGTCACCATGCCTCTCAAGCAAGCCATCATGGAGTATTGCGATGAGCTTGCCGACAATGCTCGTATTGCGGGTGCGGTAAACATCGTTAAAAAAGAAGCCGATGGAACCATCAAAGGATATAACTCTGATGGCCCTGGCTTTATGAATAACTTAGTAAAACAAGGAGCCCAGGTTCCTGGTTCAACGATGACTATGGTAGGTCCGGGAGGTGCCGGTCGTGCAATTTTAGTTCAAGCTGCCCTTGATGGGGTAAAAACACTCAATGTCTTTGCTCGCGAGGGAGGAAATTCTTATAACCTCGCCAAAGAACTTGCTCCAAAAATCGAAGCAGAAACTGACTGCACTATGCACGTCTATCCTCTTGAAGATATCGCACTTCTCAAACAAAAGATCGCTGAATCTGACATCCTTGTTAACGGCACAAATGTTGGCATGGGCATTGGCAATACTGATACACCCATCGCCAAAGAACTGATTAAACCTGGCATGGTTGTCGCTGATGTCATTAACACACCCCGCGAAACGCAACTGATTAAAGATGCGCAGTCGTTAGGGTGTCTTGCATTAAGTGGAATTGGTATGAATGATGAACAAGCCGTCGTTGCTGATCGCATTCGTTTTGGGATTGAAATCCCTATTGACGAAATCCGTGCAGAGCTTGATGCGCTTCGTTCATAACAAGGGCAGTAACAAGGATTTATGTACTATGACAACAGGTTGTGCCAATCTCGATACACTTACTACACAAGCGCACCATGCCTGTGACGCACAAGATTTTGTCACTATGTCTGCTTTGTGCGACAAAATCTTACAACAGGATCCTTATAATCAAGAGGCGCTCTTCTTACAAGCGCGTTTTGGTTATTGGGATCCCAAACTTCTTACCATCAATGCTCAAGCAGCCATCTTGTCAGCGCAAACACTCTGCGAACAAATCCCAGAAGATCAATGGTTTCATACGGGAACTGACATTTATATGGCACGCAAAAAACAGATAGCCGAACAACTTGAGGCCAGCTTGATGATGCCATCTTATAGCGGGGCAAAGCAACTTCATGAGGTCATGATAACCTGGCTTACCTTTTTAAATGAGCTGCCTTATCTTCATGTATCTCTTATAGAAAGTGAGCTCATACTCTGTGCCAATTTGTGCACCCGTTCTAAAATGGGCTTTATGCCTAATGATCGACTTATATATACTGCATACACCACGCTAAACAACAAGGAGAGTTATGGCGCTTTGTTTGCGCGCATACTCCAGCCACGCCTTGAACAACAAAGAGCGTATGAAAAAAACCTCCGTGAGCAATTGCAGGCACACGTCGCTGCAGCCAACAAGATACTCGCTTCATCTGCCGCATCACCATCACACCCATCACAAGAAGATACGCAACAGACATACGACTATTATTGCGCGTTGCTTGAAAACGACCTTGCCAAGGTCACGGGCGTAACGAATAAAAACCTCTATCAACAACAAATCTCGGTACTTACCGAACAGCTTGAAAATACAAAATCATACAAACTAAAACAACGCCACGATATTACAATGCGTATCAACGCACTAACCAAAAAAATAAACGATATTGATGAAGAATTGGCGCCTATGCTCAATCCTCTTTATCAACAACTCAACCTACTACAGCTTAAAGTTGCTGCCCCTTCTTCGACCGAAGGTTCTGCAACGTAGCAAACAACGATACAAGGAACCGTTTATGGCTAAACAGACTAAACCTAGCATTTCACTTTCTTCTACAAACAAACAAGAAACACGATCAGATCTGAGCCGCCAAAAAATTTTATCAGCCGCGATTCATATCATTCAAACACAAGAGATCAGTAAATTTAATGTACGCACCATTTGCAAAGAAGCGGGACTAACCACAGGCGCTTTTTATCATCTTTTCGATAGTAAAGAAGATGTTATCAATTATTACCTTATGTACACGTTTGAACGTTATCAGAAAGACGTCAACGCCTTAAGCAAAAACAAAACAGCCTCAGAGAAAATTCGTACCATCTATCAATTCATGGTCAAATGCTACCAAGAGGCAGGCTATGAATTTATGTCGTACTTTTATGTACCCACCAACCCAGTATTAGATTTTCGACATCGTCCTAATAATGAGCGCATGATCCTTGAAGAAGTTGAGGTCTATCTCATCCAAGGGCAAAAAGATGGAGAAATCAAACCAGGGATTGATCTTGATCAAGCAAAGCTAGAAATTGGTGCCATTGTTACAGGATTCATGTTCTACTGGTGTGTCTTAAAAGGGGATGTCGATGTGGCAGACCTCATCGACATCCATTTAACCAATTACCTCAAAAAGCTTGAAGCATAGCAAAACGTAAAGCATAGCTTGCGCATCTTTAAACAAAACTGGTTTACCCCATTACTTTTGCAACTCGACGGTGATTTCTTCAATAGGCATTTCGATGCCATACCAAATCTTTTCACCAATCGCGGCCTGCTCATTCATCATGCCAATGCCCGTAATAACGGTACATCCCTTAGCGGCAGCGTCTTTGAGCAATTGGGTGTGTAGAGGATGATATACCGCATCCGCCACTATCATTCCTTCTTTAATTAAATCTGCTGGCACGGGAGTGTCGGTACAATCTTCACCCATGCCAATATTGCTCGCATTAACTAATACATCACTTTGCTCGATTGCTTGTTTGAGCGCATCCGTATCTTCCCATGCATGGAGAATGACCTCACAACCAGACTTCTCATGTAACGGCTCTATAAGAGATTGCATATGCTGATACGAAGGACCATTTTTGCGACCGAAAACATGAAGCGTTGCAACACCATCAAGCGCAGCTTGCACCGCTATTGCAGACCCAGCACCGCCTGGCCCCATAAGCGTAAATGTTTTTCCAACAGGATTCACACCATGCTTACGCAAGTTAGCCATAAAACCAGCGCCGTCAGTATTATGTCCAATAAGCTGAGCATCCTCTGTCTTTTCAATTACGTTTACCGCACCAATTAAACGTGCTGCATCAGAAAGACCATCCAAATACGGAATAACCGCCTGCTTATTTGGCATAGTTACATTACTGCCATCCCAGCCATCCATGCAGCGCATAGCATCAAGCACTTTAGGCAAATCTTCAGGAACAACTTCAAAGGCAAGATATACCGCCTTAATTCCCATGAGCTCAAACGAAACGCTATGCGTAACCGGAGAAGCCGAATGACGAATAGGTTTACCTAATAAACTGATGAGATGAGTGTGTCCATTAATCATTGTTGCTTGAGCAGACATAATATAGTTACCCTTTCTCTTTAAACCCTTGGTTTTGTACTCACTGTGCACATACACCATGATTGCGTAACAAATTGTTTACTCATTATTCTTGCCACTCCACCCCCTGTTTTAAGCAGTTATTTTTCAATCGTTGTTTAATCGTTGATCATTGTTTTATCGTGGAAATATATCGTAGTTTTTCCATCGTTTTACCCATGTCGGTATCCATCTCAGTATGATAGATACTGCATCAATGCATAACACACCCATCGCAAACAAGGGAGGCAATCCATGGGGGCAATTACAATTAAAGGAACCGCTATCGGAGAAGGATCTCCAAAAACTATCATTTCAGTAATGGGAGCCACTGTCGATGAGTGCTTAGAGACCATTGCTAAGGGCAAAGAGGCTGGTGCTGAATGCTTTGAGTGGCGTGGTGATTTTAATGATAGTCGCCACGATATTGAAAA
>CAJMOJ010000020.1 GCA_905215035.1 uncultured bacterium | reverse complement strand
ATATCATGTTTTATGGGATTAGCGTTTTGTCTTTTGCCGTGATTCTTATCGCTATCTTTTGTGTCGATAAAATACCTGCTGCGCGTACTGCTCAAAAGCTTGATAAGTTGTCGGTGGTTCTTTCAACTGTTGGCTTTGGCTCGTTGTTATATGGATTTAGTATTATCGGCTCATATGGCTTTGGTTTGGAGTCAGCGATTGCAATCATTATTGGTGGCGTAGTTATTGTTTGGTTCTTTAAACGACAACTCTCCATGGAACATCCCATGCTGCAGGTGCGTGTCCTTGAGAACAAAACTTTTTTGATGGGTACTATTATTGGTATGGTCGTGCAGGGGAGCTTGCTTTCAGTGGGCATCCTAATTCCTATCTATGTACAGACGTTGTTAGGATATTCTGCTACAGTTTCGGGCCTTGTCATTTTGCCAGGTGCGCTTCTCATGGGCATTATGGGCCCTATCGCTGGGCGTTTGTTTGATCGTCATGGACCACGCACGCTTGCACTAGTGGGTATGTCACTTTTGACAGTTGGTACATGCGCGTTGATGTTTTTAGGTCCCGAAGTAAATATTGTGTACCTGTCAGTAATTTTGGCAATTCGCATGTTTGCGCTTTCGCTGGTTAATATGCCTATTACTACGTGGGCTATGAATGCGCTTGAGAATAAATATATTAACCACGGAACATCAGTTAATAATACGTTGCGTCAAGTTGCTGGCACTTTGGGTACGGCAATTCTGATCTCGGTCTTTTCATTGACCTCAGGCGCTCTTGAGCCTGACATAGGATATCTGAATTCTCAGATTGCTGGTATTGACGTTGCATTTGCGGTAACAGCTGCCTTATGTCTGATAGCGCTTATTTTGGTTATTGTATTTGTAAAAGAAAGCCCTCAGGCGCAAGCGCAAGCAGACACCGAGAATAAAAAACGGAGCCTCCTTGAGTCCATTATGAAAAAGGATGTATTTACCATTTCTGAAACAGCGACCGTGTTTGAGGCTATGCAGCTTCTTGTTAAGAAGGGTATTAGTGCTGCGCCTTTGGTGAATGGCGAAGGAAGACCCATTGGATTTGTGTCTGATGGGGATATCATGCGCTTTCTTTCATCCCGTACGCACCTCTATACTGATCCTGTGATTATGATCATGAATTCGGCGCGTGACACAACGGAATTTGATGAGAAACTTGCTCGTTTGATGGAGCTTAATGTTCGTGATGTAGCCACAAAAGGCATCATTGGTGTGAGCGCTCATGCAAGTCTTGATGATGTGTGTCGCGTTTTAGGAGACAATCATCTCAAGAAGGTTCCTGTTCTTGATGACGGAAAAATTGTAGGTATTATCAATCGATCCGATATCACACTTTATTCTATGCGGACGTACGTTGAAGCGCAAAATATCCATCTTGCACAACGAGCTGCAGAAGGTGATGTGGCTCGTGTCTATGATGAAGAAGGGTCTTCTGAAGTCTCTGACGTTGTGTCAACAACGGATACTTCTGCAGGGTCCTCTGGAGGGACTTTGGTGGCATCGGGCAAGAAGTAGTCTGCTACTGTCTGTTTAAGAAGGCGTACATTTTCCTGAAGCTGTTCTTGCGCTGCATCTCCAAGTGAGCTTATTGATTCAAATAAGACATCAAGTAAAAGTGTGCGGATGGTCGTGTCAACAGAGTTTAAATAATGCACAATATGGGGCATTTTAAGCAAGAGGTCCGTTGGAAGCGTTGTAATTTGGTTTGATGTTGTGACGTAATCACAGATTCCAAAAAGTGCTGCACAAAATTCTACTCGTTCAACGTATTCAAATTGATCCATCCAATCGCTAAATCCTGTATCGAGAACACGCGCTCCTTGTTGACGCGACGCGGGAATAAAAGCATTTTCTTGAATTTTCCAAGAAAATGGCATGTGCTGCATGATACCTGCCTCATTGGAAGCAATAACGAGAGGGGAAACCACATCGGAAAACATTGCTCCGACAAAAGAAAAGGCAGGAACGATTTTAGTAAGACGACCCGCAAGCATATGAGCAGACCGCGCCAGGGTGTCGTTTGTACGTTGACTTTGAGGAAACCCCGGACCATCAAAGCTATAGGCATGCAATAAGGTCTGCTGGTATGAGCGAGGAAGCATGAGTGCGGTATAAAAAGCTAAATTGCCTCCTTTAGAATGCCCGCCAATACGATAAGGTTTTTGGTGGCGTGACAAAATGAGACGCGCATAAGCAAGTGCGCAGCGCTGTGAGGGAATGGGGTTCATGAGTGCAAGCGCGAAATCTTCTTCCCATCCGACTAAAGAATTATCGGTTCCTCGAAAGCTCAAGAAGAGTGTATCGTCTGGAAGATGAAAGCATACAGCGCCAAATTGCGTCAGAGCTTTAGTGTTGGTAAGCGCTTGAGCATTACTTATTTTGATATCTCTGAAACGGGGAGATAAACAAAGCAGCTCCGTGAATCGATTGCAATAAGGATCAAGCCAAAATACTCCGGAGCGCTCTTTAGGGGGAATTTCTTCAAGAGCAAAAGCAAGAGAGACTGGCGTGCTGGTTGATGCGGTGGGAGACTTTTCAAAAAGTAGATAGCTTGCAACAGAAAGCACTAACGCATCGAGTTCACAAAAAGGAGTTTTCTCAAGCGATGAGGTGCTGTGTTGTATGTAGTTCATGAGAGTGGTAATGCTTTTTTGTGTCATGAGCGCTCTTTCACAAATCAAATAAGAGAAAAATACAGACAGATCACGTGATGCTGGATTACGTGATGTTAGATCGCGTAATGTTTAGTTAGAGAGTGGATAAAAGAGTGCGTGAGAGAAGAGGTAGTGCAAATGGCAAATACCGTATGGTATTTGCCATTTGTTTGCTGTTGGGTATACCAGGTGTTTAGGCGTTCTCTTGCCCAGCGCCATCTTTAATGGATTGATGAGAGGGACCAGAGATATACGGGAAGTTTAGAGTTTTCGTGCAGCTGCGGTTGTGGTGCGAATAGCATTGGTAATAGTGCCACGATAGCCACGGAGCTCAAGCGCTTCAATGCCCTTAATAGTTGACCCTCCAGGAGAACAAACACGATCTTTCAAAGTGCCAGGGTGCTCACCTGTTTCTAAAACCATTTTTGCGCTACCAAGAACAGCCTGAGCTGATACTTTTAAGGCAACATCACGAGGAAGACCTTCTGCAACACCGCCGTCTGCAAGAGCTTCAATAAAGACATAGATAAATGCCGGAGATGAGCCTCCTACGGCGCCAATAACGTCGATCAATTTTTCAGCAACAGCAACCGTTTCTCCAAATGATTCAAGTAGCGACACGACAAACTCAACGCGATCTTGGGGAATGTCAGGGCTTGCATAATATCCCGTAAGGCCTTCCCCTACGAGAGCGGGTGTATTGGGTGCAGTGCGAATAATTTGAACTGGCCCACCAAAGCGCTCTGTTAACCAAGCAACGGTCTTTCCTGGAGCAACAGTGATAATAACTTTGTCGGTACCAATGATGCGGTCTTTGATTTCATCAATAACCTTTTCATACATTTGTGGCTTTACTGACAAGAAGATGTAGTCACAAGCATCAACAAGAGCAAGATTGTCGGTAGAGGTTGTAATACCCAATTCTTGAGCAGCTTCATCAGCGGATGATTGACGGGAATTTGTCCCCATAATATCTGCAGGTGCAACAATTCCCTTTTTGATAATGCCCGCAATCATCGCTTTAGCCATATTGCCGCATCCGATAAATCCAATCTTCATGGAACCCTCCTCATATGTCCTCATAGTGAATCCATCGTCCACTCTAACATGTGTGCACGTGGGTGGGTAGCCCTGTTTGCAGCGCATGAAAAAAACATGCAAGAAACGAAAAAAACATGCAAGAAACGAAAAAAACATGCAAGAAACGTGCGCGTGTCTTGTTAGCTACAGCTCAACGAGCGACCTTGTTCTTGTATGCCCACGTCATAGAATCATTAATGAGAAACAGAGTAAAAATCCATGAAAGGGGAGGGTCGTCATGACAAGCACAACTGCTAAGACAAAACGCAATTGGTATCTTATTATTGGTGGCATCCTACTGGTTGTTTTCGGTTTTGTGATTGGGTTATTCCCGGGTATTACGTTGATGAGTATTACCTTTATTGCAGGTGTAGGATTCATTTTTGCCGGTATTTTAAGTATTATCTCCTATGTTAATACGCGCGGTCTGCCGGGTGTTACGGGATGGATGATTGTATACGGCATTCTTGACATTATTGTTGGTGCCATGTTTCTTATTCATCCGTTTGCGACTAGTGCGGTTATCCCCTGGCTTATCGGAACTTTTGTAACGGCATTCGGTATTGTCGAGATTGTTCAGGCGGTGCAGTTTAGGAAGCTCCCTGGATCTGGCTGGGGCTGGGCTCTTTTTGCTGGCATTTTAGACACTA
This sequence comes from uncultured bacterium, assembly GCA_905215035.1. Taxonomy (GTDB): domain Bacteria; phylum Actinomycetota; class Coriobacteriia; order Coriobacteriales; family Eggerthellaceae; genus Anaerotardibacter. The sequence goes on along the minus strand of CAJMOJ010000020.1, from coordinate 24,606 downwards.
TTATTGGTTTGATGTTCTTCTTCTGGCCTCCACTGCTTGCGTTCTATATTGCAATCTTTTGCATCGTGCGTGGTGTAACCTTGGCCGTTATCGGTGCACAAGGATATGAGTATATGAGTCTTGATCGATAAGGCCCATACAACAAAAACGATCAGAGCGTTATCAAGAAAAAAGCCACGTTGTTTACTACAAGGCTGGTTTACTACAAGACGTTTTGCGTGCCACAACCTCCTTTTGTGAGGTTGTGGCTTTTTTGTGGAGGCCGCAGGATAGGCGTATGGCTTGAAACCGTTTATAGCTGCTGAGAAGGTTACTACCTAAGTTTAGATTGGGCTTAGAAAGAGGTGTGTTAACAATGAAATAATCACTCGTTCAATCAAAGGATTTGTCAGCATGCTTAGTCGGTTTAGCGTAAAGCGTCCTTATATTATTGTGGTCGCCGTCATTATTTGTTTAATTTTGGGTGGCGTTTCTCTTTCTAAAATGAAAACGGATCTTTTGCCTGATATGGACATACCGTATCTGGCGGTGATTACGACTGAGCCTGGCGCAAGTGCAGAAAAAGTTGAAGCAGAAGTAACAGATGTTCTTGAGGGGGCACTTGCTACTGTTAATGGTGTTTCGAGCGTAACTTCGCAGAGCGCCAATAACTACTCGATGATCTTTTTGGAATTCGAAGACGGTACGGATATGGATTCGGCCATGGTTAAGGTTTCGTCTGCGGTCAACGAGGTAGAGGCTCTGCTTCCCGAGACTGCTGCTTCGCCTAACTATATGGAGATCAGCATGGATATGATGGCAACACTGTATGTTGCTCTTTCTTATGATGATCATGATATTTATCAAACTTCAAATTTTGCACAAGACACGTTGGTTCCAGAATTTGAGCGCATCACTGGTGTTGCAGATGCGTCGCTTACGGGTGAAGTGAATCAATCGGTGGAGGTAAAGCTTTCTGATTCTAAAATTGAGGATATTAACAACAGGCTTTTAGCACGTGTTAATAGCGAGCTTTATGATGCTAAAAAATCGATTGATGAGGGAAAGTCTCAACTTGCACAAGCAGAAAACACGCTCAAAGGACAACAAAAGACTCTTGCTGATCAAGAAAAGCAGACAACTGATCAGTTGGGTCAGGCCGTATCTGGTCTCACGATGGCAATTTCTGCCTCAACCTCTCAAGTAACAGCCCTATCGGCACAAATTCAGGCATTGCAAGCCCAGCTTGTACAGATCCCTGATGCGCAAAAGCCGCTTATACAAGCACAAATTCAGACATTGCAAGAGCAACTTGCTAAAGCAACAAGCGAGTTGTCTGAGTATCAAAACCAGCTTGCTGCTGCTGAGGCGGGAGGTTTTAGCGCCTCAGCTCAATTTGGAAGTGGGTCGGCACAACTCGCGAGCGCGTTGTCGACACTTGAGCAAAATAAGACGCAGTTAGATGACGCGCAAAAACAGTATGAAGACGCACGAGAAAGTGCAATCCAATCGGCAAATATTGATAAGCTTGTCGATAAAACCACCCTTGCCAATTTGATCAAAGCGCAAGATTTTTCTATGCCTGCTGGTTACATTGGTAATGCAGATGAAGACAATCAATGGCTTTTGCAGGTAGGTACTCATATCACTTCACTTGATCAATTAAAAAATCTTTTATTAGTGGATCTTGATGGGGTGGGTGAAGTTCGTCTTTCTGATGTCGCCGATGTGACGGTAGTTGACAATGTGGGTGATGCCTACATGAAGATCAACAACGAAGACGGTGTATTGCTTACGATTTTTAAAGGGTCTACAGCATCAACCTCAGATGTTTCAAAAGCATGTCACGAGAAAATTCAGCAATTACAGGAAGACTTCCCTGGTCTCCATATGGATGTCGTGAGTGACCAAGGATCCTATATTGGATTATTGATTACTTCGATTCTGCAGTCCTTATTGCTGGGTGCTTTCTTAGCTATTGTAGTTTTGGCAATCTTTTTGCGTGACTGGAAGCCAACGCTTATTGTTGCATTTTCCATTCCATTTTCGGTATTGGTAGCACTGTTGTTGATGTATTTTTCCAATATTTCTATCAACATCATGTCGCTTTCAGGTATTTCGCTTGCCATTGGTATGCTGGTCGACAACTCGATCATTGTGCTTGAGAATATCTATCGTTTGCGAGGACGTGGTATTGCGCCACAACGTGCAGCCGTACAGGGTGCAAAGCAGATTACGGGTGCTGTTATTGCATCTACCTTAACGACTATTTGTGTTTTCTTGCCCATTGTCTTTACTACAGGTATGGTCAATCAGCTTCTCATGCCGTTTGCGCTTACCATTGCCTATGTTTTAACCGCATCGTTGGTAGTTGCATTGACCTTGGTTCCTGCAATTAGTCGCTTTGTTTTCAAAAACTACGTTCCGCGTCAAAATGCGTGGTTTGTGAAGCTGCAAGGTGCATATGGAAGGTCATTGCAATATTTTCTTAAGCACAAAGTTATTCCCCTTGGTCTTGCGACCGTATTGCTTTTTGCTGCTATTTTCGGCGTAATTAATACCGGCATCACCATGATTCCTTCTATGACAGGCGACACTATTTCTGCAACAGTCGTTTTGCCCGAGGATGTTGAAAAAGAGCAGGCATTTGCGACCGCTGATCAAATCATGAAGACTGCCACAGAAATCGAAGGAGTAAAGACGGTTGCCGCTATTGATGGCACGACCACTGTATCGATGGTTTCAAGTTCGGCTGAATCAACGGGTGAGCAAGCGTATGAAATGTTTATGTTCTATCTCCTCATTGATGACACCGTCACCACTGAAGAGCAGGTGCTCGCAATCGCTAATGAGCTTACTGAGCGTACCAAAGATTTAGATTGTGAATTGATTACCGATGCGTCGTCCTCCGATGCAATGGGTTCCATGATGGGTTCGGGTCTCTCACTCACTATTTCAGGTCCTGATGAAAAGGTCTTAGAAGATATTAGCGTTGACATCATGGAGCTTATCTCTTCAGTTGAAGGATATACAGAAGTAGAAAATGGTCTTGAGGATGCCGATAGAGAACTACATCTTATTATTGATGAAGATAAGCTTACTAAAGAGGGCTATACCGTAGCGCAACTCTATCAAGATTTAGCCGCAGAATTAACCGAGTCAGTCGCTTCAAGTAAGCTCACCATGGATGGTACTTCAATGCAGGTTGATATTGTCGCTGCTGATACAACGCTTACACGCGACAATATTTTGGCGCATACCATCACTATTACCAATCAGCAAGGTGAAACACATGAGGTAGCATTGTCTGAATTTGCTACTTTGGAAGAGGGAATTGCGGCAAATACCATTATTCATAAAGATGCAGAAAAGATGATGTCTATTACAGCTGAGGTTGAGGATGGATATAACAATGCCCTAATTTCTCGTACTCTCCTTGATAAACTCAATTCATACGAGATGCCAGAAGGCTATTCGTATCATGTAAGTGGCGAACTTGAAAACATTGATACTATGCTCAACGACATGATGCTTTTGTTGATCCTAGGCTTCATTCTGATTTATTTAATCATGGTAGCGCAGTTCCAGAGCTTGCTTTCACCGTTTATTATCATTTTGACGGTTCCTCTTGCATTTACGGGTGGATTTATCGCACTTTGGTTTGCCGGTGAGCCGCTGTCAATGCTGTCTTTGATGGGCTTTGCGGTATTGATGGGAACGGTTGTTAATAATGGCATTGTTTTTGTTGATTATGTCAATCAGCTGCGACGAGGTGGACTATCCAAGCACGATGCGCTTGTTGCGGCAGGTCAGACCCGTATGCGTCCTATTATGATGACAGCGCTTACCACTATTTTGGCAATGCTGCCCCTTGTCTTTAGTGCTGCAATTGGAGCCTCAATGGAGCGTGGAATGGCGCTTGTTATTGTGGGCGGCTTGCTGTATGCAACATTTATGACGCTCTATATTGTTCCTATTATGTATGACTTGTTGTATCGTCGCGTTCCTACTGAAGTTGATTTAGGTGATGAAAGCGTTGATGAAGATCCAGGTGACGCGCAAGACTTTTTGGATGCACTCAGCAAACGCGAAGAGATTCGTGCACGTCTTGAAGACTCAGGTGCTTATATTCCAACAAAAAATCCTGCGCATGGGAAGTGATAAGGCGTATGCACACGATGAGTTAGCCAAGCATCAGGCATTTGGCATCTAAGGCACAGCTTGGCAACAGATGAGGTGATTATTGCGTTCAGAATGGTGAGGTGCTCTAACCTAGAATACGTACAAAGGTTGTAGGGGAGATAGGAGCTGCATCATGAAAAATGACACCTATACGCTCTATATTCGTAGGAGCTGTCCATTCTGTAAAAAGGTTTTAGATTTCATGAATAAGGAAGGTATTGCACTTCCTACGATGGATATTACTGAGTGGCCCAATGCAGAAAATGACCTGGTTAATCTAGGCGGTAAACTACAGGTTCCTTGTTTAGATATCAATGGACATGCATTGTATGAATCTGATGCGATTATTGCCTATTTGGCAGAACATAAAGCAGAGCTAACTGGCGCGAACTAACTGTTGTGCGCGGTTCTAGAGAGCGGAAAAAGAAAGGCCAGGGTTATCCTTGGCCTTTTGCATTGTATGGCAAAAGGTCTGCGCATATATACCAAAGCAATATGTGTAGACCAAGAAAGATAGTAACTCTACGAGTTTCATGTACCCATAAATAAAACTTCTGGCAGTATTCGTCGGTTGTTGTGACTAGACAGTAGTAAATAGTTAGATAAACTAATAGTTAGATTATCTAACTATTATGCGACTACCGTTTTAAGTAAGGGGAGAACTACATGAGTTTTGCAATTATCGTTGATTCCACGGCCGATCTTACCCCTGAAGAATATTCCAACTGGGATATTACGCTTGTTCCTTTAAGTATTGAGGTCGATGGGAATGTCTATGTTGATCAAGTTGATCTTACTAATGCGGAATTTTATGAACGCATGGCCGCATCGCAATCGCTCCCTAAAACTTCTCAGCCCACGCCGCTTACTTTTCAGCAGGTATTTTCTTCACATACTTGCCGCGAGGATATCGAGGGAGTTCTGTCGCTCCACATCGCTGATGTGCTGTCGGGCACGTTTCAGTCTGCTTTAATGGGAGCTGACCAGACCGATGGGAAAGTTTGCGTTATTAATTCATACAACGCATCAGCGGGCTTAGGGCTTTTAGCAAAGTTTGCTAAAGAGCTGCGCGATCAAGAGGTGACACTTGATGAGGCGCTAGTGCGTATTGAGCGCGCAATTAAAACAATTCATTTTGTCGTTGCTCCTGACACGCTCGATAATCTTCTTAAAGGTGGGCGATTGGCTGCCGAGGAAGCACAGCAAATTACTGCCTTAAATATCAAACCAATCTTTAGCTTTAATGAGCAGGGTGCCTTGGTCGCGCATGGAAAGGCACGTGGGATGAATGGTGTCATTAAGGCATATGTTGAAGAAGTGAAACAGATTGCAGAAGAACAGGGTTCTCTTCAGATACGATTTTGTCATACAGGAAATGAATCAGCAGTTGAGAAGCTCAAGAAGGCTCTTGATGAAGCGCAGATAGAGTATGAAGATGCTGGAACATGTCAGTGCGGTGCAACCGTTGCCACTCATTTGGGACTCGGTGCTGTTGGTATGGGCATTATGCCTTGCCAGCAATAAAGCTTTTTGTGGTATGGGGATGGATCGATCGAATGATGCACGAGGTAAGACAGCAAAATGAGAAAGATTTTCTTTCAGAGGAAGGGAATCTTGACAGTAAACAAGCTCTAGATGATTTGTTGTCAAATACGTTCAATGCTGTCTTGCGTATTGAGGAACAGTCTATCTCGTCGCGTTTGACTTCGGGATTGACAATTACCGAATTGCATACCTTGGCGGCTATAGGATTGCATGAAAAAAATCCTATGAAAGTTGTAGCAAAGCGCCTTAATATTCGGGTGGCATCTCTGACAGCTGCTATTAATAAACTTGAAGCTAAAGGGTTTGTGGAGCGTTATCGATCGGAAAAGGATCGGCGTCAAGTCTTATTGTCGCTTACTACTAAGGGGCGCAAAGCGTTTCGAGCTCATGAGCGCTTCCATAAAAGACTTATTGAGGATGTACTTCAAACCCTCTCTTCTGATGAAGAACGTGTTTTTATAAAAGCGCTCGAATCGGTTAAGTCGTTTTTTGATCGTATGGATAAAGAAAACGAGCAGCGTAGTGCCAGTACAAGAGTAGCGTTAGAGTAAAATAATCGCTTGACAAAAGAACGCGTGGTAAGTCGTAAAACGAACAGTAGGAAGGTGCCGATCGTGGCAACAGACAAGCAAATACAACCAATTTCAACACGTATTACAGAGCTCTTTGGGATTGAAAAACCCATTATCCAAGGCGCAATGGCATGGGTGGCAGATGGTCATTTAGCGGCTGCAGTATCTGAGGCAGGCGGTCTTGGGATTATTGCTTGTGGATCTGCTCCGCTTGAGTGGGTTCGTGAACAAGTTGATCTTGCGCGATCGCTGACACAAAAACCTATTGGTGCCAATATTATGCTCATGAATCCTGAGACTCCTCAGCTTGCAGAGCTGTTGCGTGACTTGCAGGTTGATGTCATCACAACTGGTGCTGGTTCTCCAACACCGTATATTCAAATGTGGAAAGATGCTGGCATTAAGGTAGTTCCTGTAGTGGCATCGGTTGCATTGGCAAAACGTATGGAGCGCGCAGGGGCAGATGCGGTTGTTGCTGAAGGCTGCGAAGCGGGTGGCCATATTGGTGAGTTGACTACGATGGTCTTAACGCCTGCTGTCTGTGATGCGGTTTCTATTCCCGTAATTTGTGCCGGAGGAATTGCCGATGGGCGCGGGATGGCAGCTGCCTTTATGTTAGGCGCTGAAGCGGTGCAGGTAGGCACACGCTTTTTAACGGCGCATGAGTGCACCATTGATGGCGCCTATAAAGAAAAGGTAGTGGAAGCTAAAGATTCGGACACGATTGTTACCGGACGCAGCAATGGACATCCAGTGCGGGGACTTAAGAACGCTTTTGCTCGTCAGGTACGCAAACTTGAAGATGATTCGTCGACTTCATTTGATGAACTCGAGCAACTGATGGCGGGATCATTGCGCAAGGCGGTGCAGGGAGACGTTAAAAATGGATCGCTTATGGCGGGACAGTCGGCGTGTTTAGTGACAAAACAAGAATCATGCCAAGAAATTGTTGACTCGCTTATGGTGCAAGCTCAAACATGGAGCGGCCAAAGTCTGCAAGAGATGGCATCGCGCAATGCAGTGCGCGCATGGTGCGAGCAATACAAATAGCCACAGATCGTAGGGTCTGAGAGAGGCATGTTTGCAAGAATTTCTTTAAAGAAAGGATAGAGCAAGATATGGCGGTTTGGATGTGTTCGGGTCAAGGTGCTCAGAAACCTGGAATGGCAGTTGATCTTCTTGATATTGCAGAAGTGCATGAGGTATTTGAAGCAGTATCTGAAGGACTTTCACTTGATCTCATTGCACTTACGAGCAATGGTGAGGCCGCTGAGGTGAATCAAGCAATTCCCGCCCAAGCGCTTACCTTTGCTACGAGTGTTGGAGTGGGGCGTGCTTTGCAGGCACAAGATTTGTACCCGGATGCCTATGTCGGTTTTTCATTAGGTCAAATTTCAGCACTTGTGTTAGCAAACGTACTCAGTCTTGATGAAGGTATTGCTCTTTTGCGTGTTCGTTCTGAGGCAATGGATATGGCATGCAAGGAACATCCTGGTGCTATGGCGGCTTTAATGGGCGCAGATGCACAAACGGCTCAAGCTGTGTGTGATGCTGCTGCTCAAGGTGAAGTATTAGTTCTAGCAAACTATAATGCGCCGGGTCAAATTGTGATTTCAGGCAAAGTAAGTGCTCTTGAGCGTGCGGAAGCTATCTGGAGAGAACAAGGTAAAAAAGCTGTTCGTCTTGCAACGGCCGGTGGGTTTCATTCGCCTTTGATGGCTACTGCAGGAGATGCAGTAGCAGCATTTTGCCAAACGATATCATTTCAAGAACCCACTGCTCCGGTAATTTGCAATACGGATGCTCAAGAATTTGTTTGTGCTGAGGCAGCTGATCGCTTATCGAGGCAAGTCCAGCAGGGAGTGCAATTTGAACAAAGTATTACGTCGCTGATTAATCAAGGATATACAGAGTTTATTGAAATTGGTTTTGGCGGTGTACTTGCTAATTTAGTGCGTCGCATTGATAAAGGCGTTACCCGTAAATCAGTGGGTAATCGTGAACAATTTGATGCTTTGATAGAAGAAGTTACAAGAGACTAAAGGATTACAAAATCATGGCAGATAAAACATCAACAAGTTCGACACCCGTTGCACTTATTACGGGAGCAAGCCGTGGTATTGGTGCTGCAATTTCTCGTGCAATGGCTCAAGCGGGTATGAATGTTGTCATTAATTTCTCGTCGGATTCAAGCCAAGAAGCTGCACAAATGCTGGCGCAAGAGCTAGAAACTAACGGGGTAGAAACATTTGTCGTTAAAGCAAACGTAGCTGATTTTGCTGAGGTTAAGGCAATGGTAGGAGCGATCAAAGAACGCTTTGGTCGTATTGATGTATTAGTTAATAATGCTGGCATTACGCGTGATGGATTACTTATGCGTATGAAAGAAGATCAGTTTGACAGCGTGATTGACACGAACTTAAAAGGGGCCTTCAATTGCATGCGTCATGTTTGCCCCATGATGGTAAAGCAGCGTTATGGTCGCATTATTTCCATCTCTTCAGTCGTGGGAATTGCGGGGAATCCTGGTCAAGTTAATTATGCTGCATCTAAAGCAGGCATCATTGGAATGACAAAAGCAGCCGCTAAAGAATTAGCAAGTCGCAATATTACGGTTAATGCAGTTGCTCCTGGTTTTATTGAGACGGCTATGACAGCTGTTTTAGGAGAAGAGGCTCAAGCGAACATTGTTGAGCATATTGCTGCACAACGACTCGGGACACCTGAAGACGTAGCGCAAGCGGTATCCTTCTTTGCGCGTCCCGAGGCATCGTATATTACCGGTCAAGTTATCAGCGTTGATGGCGGGATGTCTCTTTAAGGCTCTATGTGAATTGCTCGATTACGTGAATTGTCGAGTGGGATAATCGCACTATGCAATGCACGTAATGAGGTATGAAACAGGCAGATCAATACGAAAGGTATAACTATATGGTTACACAAGGTAAGCAAACAGAGGTGGTTATTGACAAAGCAACGGCGCAAGGGGTTGCTGCAGCCACCCAAAAGCGTCCAACAACGCTGCCGTTGCACCGCGTGGTAATTACGGGCATGGGTGCTGTTACGCCTGCGGGGGTAGGAGCATCAACCTTGATTGATTCGTTGTTGGAAGGTAAGAATAACCTCTCCCTCCTTCCTGAAGAAAAGGCCGAGCAATTAGGAACGTATGTTGTTGGTTCTGTTCCGGAGTTTGATCCAACAGAATATGGTTTAACTAAGAAACAAGCACGTCGTTGGTCTCCGTACGTGCAATACGCAGTCATTGCTTCTGATGAGGCGCTTGCGCAGGCAGAGATTGATCTTGAACAGGAAGACCGTGATCGCTTTGCTGTTATTTTTGGCACAGGAATTGGCGGTATGAAGATCTTTTCCGATGAGGCTGTAAAGTTGCATGAAAAAGGTCCCAAGCGTGTTAGTCCACTGTTTATACCGTCTATGATGCCTAATGCAGCAGCAGGCGAGTTGGCTATTCGCTATGGGTTGCGCGGCGAATGTATTGATGTTAGTACGGCGTGCGCTACAGGAACTCAAAGCATTGGAGAAGCTTATCGTATGATTCGCTTTGGATACGCTGATTGTGCCCTTGCTGGTGGTGCTGAAGAGTCAGTATGCGACATTGCTCTAGCTGGCTTTGGAAACCTTGGTGCAACAAGTAAATCTCAAAATATTGATGAGGCAGCTATGCCTTTTGATATTCGCCGTAACGGGTTTGTCCCTGGTGAGGGCGGTGCTGCAGTTGTGCTTGAGTCGCTCGAACATGCACAAGCACGAGGCGCACACATTATCGCTGAGATTACGGGATATGGTTCTTCAGGTGATGGATATCACATCACTTCTCCTGAACCGGGTGGTGTTGGTATTTTGCGCGCAATGCAACAAGCACTTGCAGAAGGTGGTTTTGAGCCGTCTGATTTAGGTCATCTTAATGCGCATGGTACGGCAACACATGTGAACGACAAGACAGAATCTGAGGCACTTGCAGCACTTATGGGGACCGATGAACCTGAAGTTCCTGTTGTATCTGTTAAAGGCTCAGTTGGGCATATGCTTGGAGGAGCAGGAGCAGTAGAGGCTCTGGTCACGGCGTATTGTGTAGCACACGGCGTGGTTCCCCCTACGGTGGGATTTGCCCAGCCTGATCCCGAATGCAACGTGAAAGTGTTGACTGAAAAGCTAACCAACTATCCACAAAAAGTGGCTTTATCTACTTCTCTTGGTTTTGGAGGTCATAATGGTTGTTTAGCGTTTTCTCCCTATGTAGAAGAATAGGAGTTCTCTATGCCTACATTTCCTTGTGAACAAGAGGGTGTACTTGAATTATTGCCCCATCGCGATCCTTTTGTTTGGGTGAGCAGGATTGTTTCGTGTACTCCGGGAGAATCGATCATCGCTGAACTTGATGTTGATCCAGATCTGCCCCTTTTTGCGGGCCATTTCCCGGGCCATCCCGTACTTCCTGGTGTCATTATCATGGAGGCACTTGCGCAAGCGGCATGTTGTTGTTTGATGGCAGATGGGATGTTGGAAGGTTCTCTGGGGTATTTGGCTGGTATAGACAAAGCAAAGTTTAGAGAAACAATCCTCCCTGGTGATACGGTAACCCTTGATGTTGTTATTACAAAGAAATCCAAGCGCTTTTGTAAAGCTGAGGTAGTGGCACGCAAAGGAGAGTCCGTATGTGCGAGTGCCCTTCAAAGTTACGTGATAACAAAAGCACAGTAAGTAGAGACTACGCTAACTTGAGTAGTCTCTGTGTTTAGTAGCGGTAATGATAAGAAAGAATGTAAAGTAGGATTTTATGGCAGCAATTCCAGTATCTCCACTCACGGCAGCAGGTACTTCAGCACAAGTGGTGTATTCATTGCTAAGTGCCGCAAACGCTATGTCTGATCCCGTACTCGTTGTAGGATACGGCAATCCTATGAAGGCGGCAGTTAAGGCTGCCGCAAAAGCGGGAATTACTAATTTGATGGTCACGGGAACTGAAGATAAAAAGCGTGCTTTCTCATGCTCAGGAGATGCGCACGTTATTAGTTTAGCTCCTAAATTTGATGCGCGTTTATTTTCTAACGACTATGCCGTGCTTGATGCAATTAAGCGCTCTCATGCTCGTTTGGTGCTTTGGACAACTCCTGATGCATGGCCATCCGAGACGCTTCTTGAGCAAGCAGAGTTAGAGGGTGCTTCGGTATTAACTGCTCTTGATGCTGACAGGGAGCATATGAACTGGATTCTTCGTGAACCAGAGCATAAAGCTGATAGTGACAAAGTCATTACGTGGGCGGTGTGCCCTAAGTGTAAACTGAGCCATGATCATGATGCAGTCATTGCCCAATTTGGCGTTTGCCCTACCTGCCATGAGCTTTATCGTCTTAATTCAGATGAGCGTATCGCTCTTCATTTTGATCGCGATTCTTTTGAGGAATGGGATGCGGTGCTTCCCGAGCGCGATCCGCTTGCATTTCCTCATTACGATGAAGTGATCGAGACTCAAAAAAACAGAAGTGGGTTGGAAGAGGCAGTGCGTTGTGGTAAGGCACGTATAGGTGGCTATGAGGTTGCTCTTTGCGTCATGGAGTCCACGTTTATGATGGGTTCTATGGGGACGGTTGTGGGTGAAAAGATCACTCGTACCGTTGAACGTGCGACTGCAGAAGGGTTGCCTTTGATAATCTTTAGTGCATCAGGTGGTGCACGTATGCAAGAGGGCCTTATGTCATTAATGCAAATGGCAAAAGTTTCTGCAGCAATTGAAGCGCATGGGAGAGCAGGGCTTCTTTACATCTCAGTCATTACTGACCCTACTACAGGCGGAGTTACAGCTTCGTTTACTATGGAGGGTGACATTATTCTTTCTGAGCCACATGCACTTATTGGATTCGCAGGGCGTCGTGTTATTCAAGATACCATCAAGCAAACCTTGCCCGATGATTTTCAGACAGCAGAATTTGCTCTTGAGCATGGTCTTATTGATGCAATCGTAAAGCGATCTCACTTGCGTAAGGTGCTTATTGATCTTATTGCACTTCATGTGACACCGTTTATTTCTGCGCGTCATGTAGATGTTGCCACTATGGCCACAACGCTTGAGGAAAGTTATGACCCCAGTGTGTTAGTGGAACAATCCGCTCAATCACGGGTGCAAGAAGACAGCTGTAAACCCGCTATTGATGCGCGTGAGGTAGAGATGCCTGGGCATGAAGAATCGTTTGATGAGCCCTTTGGTTTTGCTATGCCAACCTTTATGCGTGGCCTTTTTGGCTGGGGTAAGTCAGAGAACTCATCGGATAAAAAACTCTTACGCATCTTGAAACGCCAAGGTGTTGCTGATGCGCCCAGCGTACTTCCTCTTACTGATGAACTCGAATGTTCTACTTCAAATACTGCTTGGGAGTCGGTACAGCTTGCGCGCAATATTCATCGTCCAACAGCACAAGTCTATATCGACATCATTGTTGAGGATTTCTTTGAATTGCATGGCGATCGGGCATTTGCTGATGACGCTGCAATTATTGGCGGTATTGGGCGCATTAATGGACGATCAGTTACCGTAATTGCTCAGGAAAAAGGCGCTGATCTTAAAGACCGTATTGCGCGTAATTTCGGTTGTCCACAACCAGAGGGCTATCGCAAGAGTCTTCGTTTGATGCGACAGGCTGAGAAATTTAATCGTCCCATTGTGTGTTTAGTAGATACCCAAGGTGCTTTTTGCGGTAAAGAGGCCGAGGAACGTGGCGTAGGCAATGCAATCGCAGACAATTTGGTTACTATGGCAGGCTTAGGTGTGCCTATTGTTTCGGCGGTGCTTGGTGAAGGTGGTTCTGGTGGTGCACTTGCGCTTGCGGTTTCAAATAAGGTAGCTATGCAAGAGCATGCGGTATATTCTGTGCTCTCACCAGAAGGATTTGCCTCTATTTTGTGGAAAGATAGATCACGAGCAGCAGAGGCGGCTGCGGTTATGAAAATGAGTGCACAAGAGGCATGTGATTTAGGCATTATTGAGGCTGTGTTGCTAGAAGGCGATGGACCTGCCCATGAAAATCCTGAGCAGGCTGCCGCAATGGTTGGTGCCTATATTGTTTCATCGCTGGAAGAGCTACAAGATCTCTCCGCTGAAGAATTACGCGAACAGCGTTATGCGCGTTTCCGTAAGTTCTAATGAACTTTGGGCGCAGAGTAAACTTCACCTGGAGAGGGCATGTTTTAGGTTCATACGTCAAACTCAATACGCGTAATACGTATTGAGTTTGTGGTGTTGAGCTTATTTATTCGTCAACTTCGAGATATTTAGGCGGAAGCGTTTCTCCCGGGCTTAAAAGATCCATAGCAGCCGAGATGGGTTGAATGGTGTCACTGGCGTAGAGCTTCGATGTGGCTTGTGCAAGAAGTCTACCTTCATCATCAGTGCAAATTGCTTCGGTGAGAATGATAGTTCCACCCATCTTAATAACGTGTGATTCGCAGTTAACCACATCGCCTACTCGCGCTGAGCGCAAATAGTTAGTTTGCAGATCAATAGTGATGAATCCTTTATTTTCTGGCACATCGGCATAAGCGCAGTAATAGCATGCACTGTCCATAATGGCTGCATAAGCACCACCATGGATGCCGCCAAATGAGTTGAGCATGTCATAGGTAACTTCGCAGCGAGATTTGAATACTCCTTGTTCGAGTTCAACAACGTGAACGCCAACGCGGCTTAAAAATGGAGCGCGATTGATAAGGTCGATAACCACATCGCGATGGGCTGGATTAAAAACTTTCATAATTCCCAAACTTTCATAATTCCCCTCAGGTATGAATAATGCTTGAGTACACCATTCATATGACTCCGCTGATCAGCGTTGCTTTAGTGATCAGCATTACTCTGTTGTGATCTTGTAATCGTAGCGTACTTTAGGAGCGTATAAAATACAAAGTAACGAATACGGGGCAATCATGTGGTGAATATGGACGCATAGGATGGTATGTGTTGTAGAGAAAAAGGGAGTGTGGGTATGATGGCTCGCTGTGAATACCATAAGATTTTTGCTGCGCTTGATGGTGCAAAAACGCAAGAAGAAGTGGCATGGAAAGCAGTGCGTATGGCAAGTGATAATTACGCAGAATTGCTTTTTGGCTATGTGGTCGATTCAGTACCCGATCTGCTTGCGGGAGAAGGAGTAACGTCTGTTACTGATGCGGCGCGTGATCGGATTAAAGAGGAGCTTGCCGATGTGTTTGCTGCTGCTGAAGCTGATGATCGCATTCCGTCGGTGGATATCGTAGTTAAAACTGGTCAAATTCAAGAGACGCTTCAAAAAGAATTCATCGATGTCTTCCAGCCCGATCTTGTTATCTGTGGAGAACGGGGTCTCTCAAACATTACGTATGTTTTTGTGGGGAGTGTTTCAACATACTTGATTCGCAATGTACGTTGTGACGTTTTGGTAGTAAAGCAAGACTAGTATGTCGGTGATGTATGGGTAGCAGTACGGTTGAGGCTGGTATTTCTGAGTAAAATATCTCGTCGACATCAATTGCGTCCACTCACGACAATTTTTTCTGCAAAACAATGCAGATTTACTTGTCGTGAGTGGATTTTTGCGCTTAAATGAAAAAGTTCGCCTTTCAAAAGCCCCGTGCGGCTTGAGAGCATTCAAAACTTTTGTAGTGCGCAAGGTGGTGCGGAGAGATGCCCTTCAAGGAAGTCCAGACCATGGAGTGAGCACGCTGCCAATCTTTGAGCAAAAAGCGAGCGGAGTAGGATCCCGCCTTTTGAATGTACAAGCAACTTTTGAAAACGACATTTTGTTACTTATTGGAGGAATAATACCGTGAAGACGTATTACGCCAAACCAGGCCAAGTTGAGCGCGAATGGCTCATCATTGATGCAGAAGATCAGGTTTTGGGTCGTGTTGCATCTAAGGCTGCCCAGTTGTTAAAGGGTAAGCATAAGCCTCAGTACACCCCACATGTTGATACCGGTGACTTTGTCATCATCATCAACGCAGACAAGATTCGAGTAACCGGTGTTAAGGCATTGGAGAAAGAATACTATCGTCACAGTGGCTATCCTGGTGGACTCAAATGTGAAACTTTCACTGAAGCTATGGAAAAGCATCCTGAGCGTGTTATTGAGCATGCGGTAAAGGGTATGCTTCCCAAGAACACGCTTGGTCGTGCAATGGGCAAAAAGCTTAAAGTTTATGCTGGTCCTGAGCATCCACATATGGCTCAGAAGCCTCGTGAGATCAAGTTAGGAGACAACTAATGGCAGGCGAAGCAGTATATTACGGCACCGGCCGTCGCAAGAATGCAATCGCACGCGTGCGCATTGTTCCTGGTTCTGGCAAAGTTACCGTTAACGGTCGTGAAGGCGTCGAGTATTTCGGTCGTCAGGCACTCGTTGACTATGCAACAACTCCTTTTGTTGTAACTGACACAAAAGAGCACTTTGATGTTATCGCTCGTTGCGATGGCGGTGGAGTTTCTGGTCAAGCTGGCGCTTTGCGCTTAGGTATCGCTCGTGCCCTTCTTGAGGCTGGCGACTACCGTGCAGAGCTTAAGCGTGCTGGTTACCTTACCCGCGACTCTCGTATGGTTGAGCGTAAGAAGTACGGTCTCAAAAAAGCTCGTAAGCGTCCACAGTTCAGCAAGCGCTAAACTGTTCAGGAAAGACACAATCGCCCAGGCGTGCCATTGTGTTGCTTGCACATCATATGCTTGTGTTATCGAGCTCGGCATTATGCCGGGCTCGATTTTTTTAATGCACACTTTTGTTCTTAAGCTGCGGTTGTTTCATGAATGTACGCTAACGATTTTTCAGAGATCAGAGATAAACCGATACAATAAGGAACATATATTTTTGAACACGGCACTTGTGAACATAAAGGTTTATCAATGACTGAAGAACAAAATAACACTCAAGATAATAATCAATTTGCGGATACTCATGAGGCAAATAGTGCTGATGGGGCTGCCGCAGAACATGAGGTAAACTCGGCACGGGGAGAGGCTGGTACCTACACGCATGATGGGAATGCATATGGTGAGCCGGGTGTAATTCCTCCGGCTCCCGTTCCGCCAGCACCAGTACCACCGGCACCGCAGGCTCCTGCTCAACCGCAGCAACCACAGGATGCACCCCAGCAGCCTGTGCCACCGGCACCTCAGCAGTACTATGATCACAATGGCTATCCGGCTCCTGCTCCCGAGCAGCAGGTTCCTGCAGATCAAGCACCGGTACAACAGCAACAACCCGTACAGCCGCAGCAGCCAGGTCAGCCGTACCCTCCTCAACAGGGTCAACCTTACCAACAGCCGGGTGCTGCACCTTATGATCCTAACCAGCAGCAACCACAACAAGGTTGGAACCAGCAGGGACAGCCCTATCAACAGCCCCAGCAACCTGGTCAACAACAGCCAGGTCAGCAAGGCCAACCTTACCAGGGCGATCCCAATGACTTTACGGATCCTAACAACCCGTACAATCCCAATAATCCCAATAGTCCCTACGCGCAACAACCAGGGTGTCTCAATTTTGGCGGTGGCTCGCAAGCGGGCGTTGGCTATGATCCCAACTTAAAACTCACAACACTTAACAAAGTGGTATGGATTGTTATTGGTTTTATATGCGGATTCTTTGGCGTATTAATTGCATGGCTTTTTGGTATGACAATGCCTGCACAAGTCCGCTATCAGGTTGTCAAGTATGCCTGCATTGGCTTTTTTATTCAGTTTGCCGTTCTTTTGTTCTTTGGCTATTTTGGCGGAGGAGAAATGGTTGGAAACTTTATTTCTGGCGATGGAGGCTCTAGTGGCGCTTCTACGGGAGGCGAATCGGGTAATTCCAATGGATCTACTGGTTCGGGATCAAGTGCGTGGGGATAGGTCTGCAACACAGTTTTAGCTTGCCGTGACAGCATATAGCAATCCTAGTAATAAAGATATTCTTGTCATAAATGTTACGATGCCGAAAAGAACTAGAAACAAACTATCCGTAGGCTAGTTTTACATAAACAGGCATTGCGCGGAATTGTGTGAGATACTTACAATCGCTTGCATTGCTTTGATACCGAGGTAGGGGCTGCATAGTGTAGCTCAGCTAAAGGAGAACTTATGTCAAACGTCTCTGAAATCTATGGAAAGATGGTTTTTAATGACCATGTAATGAAAGAGCGCCTCCCATCTGAGACGTTCAAATCTCTGGCCAAGACTATCAAAGAAGGAAAGCCGCTTGATATTGAAGTGGCAAATGTTGTTGCTCATGCCATGAAAGAGTGGGCGATTGAGAATGGAGCAACGCATTACACCCATTGGTTCCAGCCACTCTCTGGTATTACGTCAGAAAAGCACGACTCGTTTTTAAATCCTGTAGGAGACGGAACGGCTATTATGACGTTCTCTGGTAAAGAGCTCATCCAGGGCGAGCCCGATGCTTCTTCATTTCCGTCGGGTGGCTTGCGTGCAACATTTGAGGCTCGCGGCTATACCGCATGGGATCCAACCTCATATGCGTTTATTAAGGATGAAGTTCTCTGCATTCCTACCGCGTTTTGTTCTTATACTGGTGAAGCACTTGATAAAAAGACACCGCTCCTTCGTTCAATGAACGCAATTGATGAGCAGGCGCAACGTGTTTTGCAACATTTTGGCGAAGGCGGTCATCGCGTCACTACCACCGTTGGCTCAGAGCAAGAATACTTTTTGATTTCGGAGAAAGACTACGTTGAGCGTCAAGATTTGATTATGACAGGACGTACGCTTTTCGGTGCGCCTCCGAGCAAGGGCCAGGAACTTGAAGAGCATTACTTTGGCGCTATTCGTCCTACAGTAAATGAGTTCATGAAGGAGCTTGACGATGAGCTCTGGAAACTCGGCGTTTCTGCAAAGACTAAGCACAATGAGGTAGCTCCTGCTCAGCATGAGCTTGCACCTATTTTTACCAATACTAATCGTGCTATTGATGAAAACTTGCTGACTATGGAAAAGATGCGTCTGCTTGCTTCCCACTATGGACTTGCGTGTCTTTTGCACGAAAAGCCGTTTGAGGGCATCAATGGCAGTGGCAAGCACAATAACTGGTCGCTTTCGTACGACAAGGTCAACCTGCTTGATCCAGGCGATAACCCTATGGAGAATTTACGCTTCTTGGTGTTCTTGACCGGTGTTATTGAGGCGGTTGACGAGTATCAAGAGCTTTTGCGTATGTCAGTTGCTTCTGCTGGCAACGATCACCGTTTGGGTGCCAATGAGGCTCCTCCTGCTATTATTTCTATTTTCTTGGGCGATGAGTTGGGTGCAATTGTTGATGCCCTTGTTTCTGACGATGAGTACCACTCCGCAGAAGCAGTGTCTATGGACTTAGGCGTTGATGTATTACCTCAGTTCTTAAAGGATAATACGGACCGCAATCGTACAAGCCCCTTTGCTTTTACTGGTAATAAGTTTGAGTTCCGTATGCCGGGCTCTAACGTTAATCTCTCTGACTGCAATATGATCTTAAACACTGCAATGGCTAAGTCCTTAAAGGATTTTGCTGATGCAATGGAAGGTCTTGAAGGTGCTGAGTTTGAGCGTGAAGCTATTCGCTACATCAAAAAGACCTTAAAAGATCACCAGCGTATTATCTTTAATGGTAATGGATATGCAGAAGATTGGGAGATTGAGGCTAAGAAGCGCGGCCTTGCTAATAATCGCAATACTGCAGAAGCGCTTCCTTGCTTCGTAAGTCAGAAGTCCATTGATCTTTTTGAAGAGTTCAATGTTTTGACCGAGCCTGAAATTCGTGCTCGCTATGAGATTAAGCTTGAGAAATACTCCAAACTTTTAAATATCGAAGCACGAGTTATGATTCGTATGGCTCGTCGCACGTATTTACCAGCAATTTCTGATTACATGGCTGATCTTGCTAATAATATTTCTTCCGTTAAAGCGGTTATGCCTGATGAAGAAATGAAAGAGCATACGGCACTTTTGAAGAAAATTGTCGATGGGGTTTCCGCAGCAGGTAAAGCAACACGTGAACTCATGCGTTTGCATGACATGGCCGAGGCAATCGAGGATCCGCAGGAAGAGGCGAACTTCTATGCCAGTGAAGTTATTCCTGCGATGGAGGCCTTGCGCAAAGAAATTGATGATCTTGAGTGTATTGTCGAGCGTAACTACTGGCCCGTACCTACCTATAATGACATTCTTTTTTACGGCTAGACTATCCTATAGGGAAAACTTAGCTAGATATAGCTAAGTAGATCCAAACATAGCCAAAGGCATAATCAACTGCAGCCCTAGATCTCTTTGCGAGTTTAGGGCTGCAGTTTTTTTCAACCTACGACACTAATAAACCAATTTTGAACCAGAAAAAGGCTATTTTTGATATTTTTTCAACCTACGACACTTTTAATGCCGATAGGCTCCATACCTTTATACAGGCTATAAAAGCAAGAAGTGTATATGTGCCATTAAAGACTTAGTTTGTGACAAGATTTCTAAAGTTGCGAAGATGCAAGGGAAAGAGAGCAGCCCTATTGCGAAAATATTTCAGTGCAAAAAGGAGCTGTGAGTGTCGTAGCTTTCATTTTTCTACATAGGAAGCAAGAGTACACAAGAACAAACTTGTGACGTTATAAAACTAAACGTATATAAGACGCATATAAGAATTAGCGGTAATAACAATAATATTGCCATTCATGTATAAAAACATTTGCGCTTGTGACAAAAAGATGCCATTATGAATTCAACTGTTTATTCGGGCAACAGTTGGAGATGCATGGTTTATGTACGGACGCGTACACACATATGCTCCCTCATACATATCTAGAACTAAGACTCGAGTAGAACAGATACGTTCTACTCGTTTTGTTTCTAGATCAAAAATACCTCACGGGGGGGGGTCTCATTCTAGCGCATTAGCTAGAACATCTTCGCGTGTCCTAAAGGGATCACAGACCTACACTCACGCCCTCACATCGTATGCCCACACTCTTATAACAACCTTTATACAAATGCTTAGGCGATCATGTTTCATTTCTGCCTGCGTAGGTAGTTACTCTTGTCGAGGAATAGCTACTTCTATAGATAAAGCTTCTATAGACAAATGCGAAATGAAATCAGGATCGCCTTTCTTTTATGCATAAAGGTTTTAACCCATACAAAACCGCAGAAACAAAAATCAACAAAGACATAACCAAAACAACCCTAACCCAAATAAACCCAAGATTAAACGCACTCAATAAAAGTAGGTCAGGAGAAAACAATGAAGACACTATCGATAAAGGCAAAGCTTCTTAATTGCTTTTTTGCTTTTACCCTTGTCACTGGTCTTTGTGTGCCTTCACTAGCAAGTTATGCGTATGCGAATCCTGTAGAAGATATTGCATCTGACAATGCAATTGTTCAGGTTGAAGAAGGCGCCGTTGATGATAAGGATGTGAGCAATCAAAATCCGAATGTTGACAGCGATGATACTAACAGGGTCGGAGAGAATGCTGAACAAGATGCGGTTTCATCTGGAGAGACCGACTCAGAACCAAATACGGTATCGCAAGAAACCGTAATCGCTAATGAAGCTCAAACAAATGATCCGACAGTCGTTCCTCTTGACGATACTCCTTCTTCAGAAGTAACAGTCCAAGGTTACACATTTGCAGGATCAGGTATTAGTGCTGCTGATTTTCCGGTAGTGCAGGTTAATACCTACAACGTAGTGAGCATTAACACGAATAAGCCTCTTACAGTGAAGACGACCGGAACAGCAACCGTTGGCTTATATGTGCCACGCGGCAATACGGCTAATTTAACGTTTGCAGGCGTCAATATCACTGCGCCTTGGGCGATTGATCTGCAGTCAGGCAATGTAGCCAACTATCCATTTACAAGTGCACGTACCGGTGCGACTGTGAATTATGTTGCTCCCGGATCGGGCGGAACGCTCAATTTGGTTTTAGCTGACGGCACTACCAATACAATTGAGAGTACTGCTGCGGCTGCCAAGCAATATGCAGCGGGTATCCATGTGGGTAGTGGTTCGAAGTTAACCGTCGATGATGGAACCCCTAACGTGGATACATCCGGCAATGCAATTGTGCCGGTGAATGGCAAAATTGCACCAGGTACGGTGTATAAGAATGGGAAGGGTGAAGTTGTTACAGCAGGTAAAGACGGCGATGCGGTAACTGAGCTCGACAGTGCTAACCCTGGTGTATTAAATGTTTACTCTCATGGTGGCGGCGCTGCAATCGGTGGCACCTATAAAGAAGACGGCGGCACTATGGTATTTAATGGTGGCGTAATCTTGGCTGATGCAAATTCTAAGACCCCTAATAGCCAATATGCTTCCGGTATTGGTGGCGGTGGTGGTGCAGCAGGTACATCGCCTGTTGATTGCATTACCGTTAACGGCGGTGTTATTACCTCCAAGGCAGCCTATCATGGCGCTGGTATTGGTGGAGGCTTTAATCGATGGGAGCTTACAGGTGACACCATCGATGACATTGTGTATTCTAAGCACGCTTCAGGTACGGGCAATATCACCATTAATGGTGGCTATATTACTTCTCAGGGCGGTCCTGATGGCAACGGTTTTGGTACTGGTTGTTGGGGTGCTCGTGCAAATAATTGTGATAATAGTGACTACACTATCTTCATCACGGGTGGAACCATGCTTCCTTCTTCAGGAGCTAACTCAGGCTTTATGGATATTGGTGGTGCTGGTATCCAGGGTGGCAAAGAGGTTACCGGTCAAGATGCCAATATTGTTATCACTGGTGGATCCGTTCGTGTTAATAAGTCTGGCAACACCTATAAGTTCAAAGGTAAAGCATATGGCTCTTATTACGAAGGAGATAATGGTCAGATTCTTCCAAAGACTGACAATGAGGTCCAGATTATTCGTATTGATTTGACGGCTGACTTAAAAGCACTTGAGCCTGACAATACTAATCCAAACTTAGATCGCGATATCACATACTGGCGCTTACTCGTTGGTGGTGAAGAAGTAGACTATGGTGCTCCTGCTCGTTTTGATAAGGGTATTCTCTACTTATGGCTTAATGCTGATCAGGCAGCTCAGTCGGTACAGGTTGAACTCTCCTACAAGGGCAATAACGGAGAGAGTATTCCGGTAGAGCCGCTCTTCCGTAATCCTGGATCTACCGAAGAAAAACTTAAGCGCTACGTCTACTTTGATATTCAGGACAACTTCTTTAATGAAGACAAGGGAACTGCCTCACATCCAAGCGTACCTTTAAGTGTCTTGTCTGACTATGAACAAAAGAAGTATGGCAAAGACAATGCTGATGATGAGGGCATGATTACTATTAATGCCCTTAGTAAGCCCTATGATGGTCTTCCGTATTCGGTACGAGAGCTTTCATCCGGCAATCCACTCTATACCGGCGAGGTTGATAACAAAAACATTTGGCAAAACATCACCTATGTTTGTCAGTATTACAACGAACAAACCCAAAAGCTGGGCTCTGAAATTAGCATGACAACGACCCCTGCTGATTCAGGTCTGTCTCGCTTTACACTCACCTCTACTCAGTACTCAAACGATGCTGAGTACAAAGAAAGCTATTACGGACATCGTGCGTATGGCTGGTGCGAAATTTCTCGCGTCCCTGCCGTTATGAACCTTACCAAGGTTGAATGGGGTAACTTAAAGGACAACGGGGATTGGGAAGTAGTTGATGATCCAAAGCAAGAAGCGGGCAATCGCATTAAGGTAGAGTTTAATATCCGCTCTCAGGTAGGCACTGCTCTTACGTGTGGAGTTCCAACAGGACACTTCCAATTAATGGTTGATGATATTGCGGTAGGAGAGCCTATTGCACTTACGCAAGATGCGGTAGCTCCAACGGATAATTCTCAACCCTATAACTCATTTGTTGCTCAAAATTCTCAATTTAGCCGATCAGATAATGTCAAAGATAAGATGGAGTCATTTGACGATCAATACGTTAATGGCCGTGCTCGCGTAAATGTTACCTATTACTTTGACCCAACTAAAACTGATGGTCTCTTAGGTGCTCTTGATCAGGCTGCACAAGCAACCTACGCTGCCGCTCTTGCAGAGGGAGATAGCGAAGAGGATGCTGCTAACAAAGCAAATGAGCATCAAATTTCAGTACTCTACATTCCTGACAAGAATTATGTTGAGGGATTTGAGAACAATGAGGCTAATAAAGACGATGGGCAAACCGTTATCATTCCGGTTGACCCCAGCACACCGTTAACTCCTGATGGTCCTGTAACTCCTGATGATGATCCAACTGATCCTCCCGTGACACCAGGGGATCAAACTGAGGGCATCGATGTTGTACAAAAAGCAGTCGTTGCTCAATATACCGACTTCCATCCTAAAGACGGAAGTGTTGTTGATGACTTCTTTACTGTAGACATGGGCTCAAAGAGTGCAATGCCTATTGTGTGCTATTCCACCAATCCTGCCGTTGTTGACTATGTTAAAGACGAAGCAGGCAACCCTGTTTTTGACAAAGATGGCAAAATCCAGGTAAAGGTTAATAGTTGCGGTATTGGCGTTATCGTTATGAAGCAAGCGGGTAACGCACTGTATCATGGGCAGATCAAAGAACTCACCGTAACGGTTTTGCCTGATCCGGATATTTTGCCAGAGACCGAGGTGCGTGTTATTTGGAATAACCTCACCCATCCAGGTCTTCCTGCAGCGCCAGGCGATGTTCTTGAATATACCGTGATCGGTTCCAACTTAACGCACGGTTCTTCTTGGCAAAATGTAGTTTTAGGTGATGAGGTCTCAGATAATCTTATTATTGATCCAAAAAGCGTAGAGGTTGCCAAGAACTTTGCTTCACCGAGTGACCTTGCTAACCTTAAGCCGAGCGACTTTGATGATGTTTCGTTTGCAAGCATTGCCCAAAATGATTTCACGCTTAAAGGCACTACCATTACGCTAGGAAACGATGTCTTAGGCTCAATTTATGGCGGACAATCAAGTGCTTTCAAATTCCAGGCAACCATGAAAGAGGGACTTACTGATAGAGAGCAAATTGAGGGCGATAACCCTCCGGTAATTCCCAATACTCCAACTGCAGATGGTACCTATGGTGTACCTGAGACAAGCGATCTTTTACCAGGCCAAGATCCTGACAAGCAGCCCATTCCTATTCCTGATGAGGGAGAGGGAGCTACTAAAGTTTATCCAATTACTGCCGATGAGGTACCAGAGGCAGTAGTGATTCCAAAGGACCCAGTGCTTCCAACACCGAAGCCCAATCCTGATGATCCAACAGATCCGGATAATCCTGTAAATCCTGATAACCCTGGTAGTGTTGATCCTGATATCTATGTCGTAAAAACTGCTAA